>JAGNSM010000074.1 GCA_017988045.1 Fusobacteriaceae bacterium | reverse complement strand
ATAGGTGAGAAAATTAGTTTTTTAGAAAATAATATTAAAGAGAAAATATTACTAGTAAAACCAACATATATAGGGATAAGCACGAGATTAGCATTTTCGTTTTATGCAGAAAATACGAAAGAATTAAAAGTTTCCAACTTAGATAATATAGAAAAAGCAATAAAAGATGGTAATGTGTTGGAACTTGAAAAAAATATAGAGAATACATTAGAACAAATTGTATTGCAAAATAATACGAAGCTAGCAAAATTTAAAGTAGAAATAGAGAGTTTGTATGGTAAGAAATTTTTTATGTCAGGAAGTGGGAGCACTTTTTTTACATTTATAAATAAGCAAGAGGAACCTGAAATAAGAAAAAAAATGAATTATAGAATATCAAGAAAATACTTTACAAGAATAACACGATTCTTATAATGAATAAAATGGGCTTTGTATAAAAATACAGAACCCATTTTTTATATTAATGTTATTCTTCATCAATTATTTTGTCGTTTTTATAATAGTTAGATGCTATGTAATGTAATGGAATACCTAAAATTATTAAGAAGAAACCTGTTGTCGCAAAAGGTATTTGCATTTTTGAGAAATCTATCTGCATTTCACCTTTGAAAAATGGGACATCACCCAAAAGACCTCCATAGACTGCAAATAAACCACCTAAAATTGCAAGAATAGGAATGATTGGATACAGTGGTACCTTATAAGGTCTATTAAGATTAGGTTGTGTTTTTCGAAGAATTATAACCGCAACAAATGATAAAATATAGAAAACCCAGCTACCTAGAGTTCCTAATTCAACTAAATTACCAGAAACATTAGGATTTAGAAAATCTAATAATAAGAAGAAAATGGCAAGAATAGAAACCCATAGCATACCAATATGTGGAACATTAGATGTTTTCGATAATTTTGAAATAGTTCTACTAAATAAAAACTTTCTTTGAGTACCCATTTTATATGCAATTCTACTACCAAAAATCATGTATCCATTCAATGTACCAAAAACAGAAACCATTATCCCAATATTTATCAATATTTTTATTAGTGTTTTATTTATAAATGGAAAAAGATTTTGTGCTGTCACAGCTGCTATTCCACCATTATTCTTTATTTCAGTAACATCTATAAGTTTAGTTAAGGGATTGGATATAGCGTATGAAATATTAATTGAGATATAAATTATACAGACAATGAGTATTCCTAAAACAATTGCTTTTGGTAAGTTTTTTTGTGGATTCTCCATTTCTCCAGCAACAGAACCTACGAACATCCACCCATCATATGCAAATATACAAGCGATAATAGCTTGTGTAAATACATTGAATAGTGAAAAACCCGATAACCCATGAGGAATTATAGGAAATAAAACAGGAATAAAAGAGTTTGTGATAGTCCCTTTATAAAATCCAAGTAATATTATTACAGCTAAAGGTATCATTTTACCAATAGTTGCAAAATTTTGTATTTTTGCACCAACAATTGCACTAAGATTATTTGCAATCGTTAGAAAGACAACAGCAAAAATAGCAAAAATATATATGAATAACCTTTTGAAGTACCTAATATAGCTGCAACTGTTTGTCCAAATTTAGCAGCTAAGAAGACTACATAAAATGGAAATATGATTCCAGCAAATGCCCAGCCACATATTGTAGATAGTAAATCTCCATATCCTGAACGAATATATTCTATAACTCCACCAGTTTTTGGTATTGCTGCAGCTAATTCTGCAACTGTAAGACCTGCTGCTACTGTTATAATTCCAGCAAATGCCCATACCATAATAGCTAATCCAGGACTATTTGTTATTGAAAATACTTTTGGAGCCAGGTAAAAAACACCTGAACCAACTATAGAACCAACAACAAGAGCTAAAATATCTTTAAATTTAAAATGTTTTTCTAGATGCATAAGTTTATCTCCTTTGATTTTTTTGATTACAGTATATATAATATCACATATTGCATATAAATCAATGAGAAGAAGAAAGAAATTATTTCATCACTATTGATTTTAAGAAAAAATGAGGTATAATTTTAAAAAATGAAGGTAACACTTCAAAACAAATGTTTCAAAGGGGAGATCGAATGAAGATAACAGACATTAGACTAAGATTAGGTAAAGGATCGGAAGAAGGAGGAAAATTAAAGGCATACGTAGATGTGACTTTCGATGAGAGCTTTGTCGTTCATGGATTAAAAGTAATCGAAGGGCAAAATGGTCTATTTGTCGCAATGCCTTCTAGAAGAATGCCAAATGGAGAATTTAAAGATATTGCTCATCCAATAAAGCCTGAATTAAGATCAGAAATAACTGACTCAGTAATAAAAAAATATGAAGATGAGAAAGTAACACTAGGAGCTACAGTTGAAACAAATGTAGAATAATAAAGAAATATAATAAAAAGGTATCTTTGTTCAATAAGATACCTTTTTATATTACTAATAGTTTTTTGAATAGAAGATCAGAAAAAGACAAATGTTATGAGAATGCACAAAACTAAAATGATAAAAAATATTATTGACTTAAACCATGGTTTAAGTGTTAAAATAAGAGTATAAAATGATATATCAAGTAACGGAGGAAAAATGAGTATTAACGAAGTTAGTGAGCTCTTATTGGAAACAGAGAATATTATTTTAGAAAAAATAGAATCAAAAAAATATTGGAAAATTTAATACAAAGTGATGATTTAAAAGCATGTTTTAATTGCAAAAAATAAAAAATATATGGAGGGAAAATGAACGAAGTAATAAGAACAATATTATCAAGAAGGAGTACAAGAATTTTTAAAGAAGATCCACTGAAGGATGAGGAAATAGGTCAAATATTGGAAGCAGCTAAATATGCACCAAGTGGAACAAACCAACAGCCTTGGAATTTTACAGTTGTTTCTAATAAAGAATTAATTGAAGAGATAGGATTGGAATCTAAAAATGTTGCAAAACAATCTGAAAATAAGCACTTAAGAGACTTAGCAAATAATGATAAATTTAGACCATTCTATGATGCACCGATAGTCATATTTATTGCAGGTGACACAAGAGCACTCACACCTAAAGAAGATTGTATTCTAGCATCTCAAAATATAATGTTAGCAGCTGAGTCTCTAGGGGTAGGAAGTGTTTACTTAGGATTTCCAAACTTTGCATTTGCAGGTAACAGAAGAGAAGAATTTTTGAAGAAGTTAGGTATACCAGAAAATTATGAAATATATTTATCAATATCGCTAGGTTATAAGAAAGTAGAGGTAAAAGCTGCAGCAAGAAGAGAAAATGTTGTTAATTATATTAAGTAGTAATATTTAGTATTAGAAATAAAAAAAGAATATTTCCTAAATTTAGGAGATATTCTTTTTTTTACCATTTATTTACCTAAGTTTATTTTAATATTTACAGATATCATATAATATTTGATTGATAAAAAACTGAGGAGGAATTTATGTTAATAAAAAAAATTATTTTAGGATTAGCAATGGTTAGTACTTTAGGCGTGTCAGTACCGCTAGAAAAAGTTGAAGAAGGATTTGCTGAAAATGTGATAATAATGATTCCAGATGGAACAAGTGTAAGTGGAGTAACTCTTGCTAGATGGATATATAATGATGGGGAACCTTTATATTTAGATGAAATGGCAGCAGGATTAGTTAGGACATATAACTCTGACACGCCAATAGCAGATTCTGCACCGGGAGGAACAGCACTATCAACAGGTATAAAAACGCAAGATAAATTAATTGCTATAAGACCAAAGATTGCCACTCTATATGGAACATCGCCTGAAGATACTAAAGAACCGTATGCTCCCATTGCTTCTGTTTTAGAATTAGCAAAATTACAAGGAAAATCTATTGGAATAATTTCAACATCTGAAGTTATGCATGCAACACCAGCAGATTTCACAGCACATGCAGAACATAGATCACAATATGATATAATTTCTGAACAACTAGTTTATCAAAATTTAGATGTTGTATTTGGTGGAGGAGAAAAATTTTTATTAGAAAAAAACAGAAAAGATGGTAAAGATATGTATGAAGAATTAAAAGAAAGAGGGTACAGTATTATACGTACTAAAAAAGAGTTAGAAAATCAAAAAAATTCAAAAGTATGGGGAATTTTTGCAAATGCTGATATGCCCTATGAAATTGATAGAAGAGTTGATGAACCAAGTCTTGCTGATATGACTAGAAAAGCTATAGAGATATTATCAAAAAATCCTAAAGGATTTGTTTTGATGGTGGAAGGGTCTAAAGTAGATTGGGCAGCTCATGCAAACTCACCAGCAACAATTGTAAAGGATATAAAAGCATTTGATGATGCAGTTGGAGAGGCTCTATCGTATGCTAAATCAAATAAAAAAACTTTAATAATATCATCAACAGATCATGGGAATAGTGGAATTTCTATAGGAGATGAATCAACCGCTGGGAATTATCCACAAATTCCTTTAGGTGATTTTACTTCTACAATAAAGAAAGTAAATATGGGAGAGGAAAAATTATCAAAATTAATATTTGAAGATATGACAAAATCAGTAGAATTGATAGAAAAACACCTTGGATTCACACCAACTAAGGAAGAAGTAGAAAAAATAAATGAAGTTGTAAAAAACTTTGATTCAACAAAAACAGATTATTTAAGAATGAGAAATTCTAAAACACAAGCAGATGAAATAAGATACGAGCTTGGAAGAATGATTGCAAGAAGATCAAAAGTAGGTTTTACAACAACAGGTCATACTGGAGAAGATGTTCCTTTATATGTTTATGCTTCTGATTATAAGAATCAGTTAACAGGAGTTGTTCAAAATACAGATGTAGCTAAATATACAGCAAAAGCAATTAATGGGAGTTTGGAAGAAGCAACAAAAGAATTATTTGTATCATCTAAAATATTTACAAAAGAAGGAATTTTATTAGAAAAAAATGATTCAAATCCAAATAATATAGAGTTTAATTTATTAAAAAATGGAGAGAAGTATATTTTTACAAGAAACAGAAACTATTTTATACACAATAATGAAAAGATTGAATTTAATGGGGTAGTTATATACACAAATGGTGAGGTATACATACCAAGAAATGCATTAAATAAGATAGATAAGAAATAAATATTTACATATAATTTACAAATAAATTATATGGTATTTACACTGATAAGTTACTATAAAGTTGGTAAGATTAAAAAATGAAAGAATACATGTACCATACAAAATTACAAAATAACTAGGAGGAATTATGAAAAAAGGAATTTTATTATTAGTAGCATCTACAATAATGTTAATGTCTTGTGGAGGAGGAGCGAGTACAAATTCAAGTGAATCTGCAGCTAAACTTTCAGGAGAAGTAGTTGTTGATGGATCTTCAACAGTAGCACCAGTTACACAAGCAGTCGCAGAAGAATTTGCAAAAGAGAATTCAGAAGTAAATGTATCTGTAGGAATATCAGGAACAGGTGGAGGATTTAAGAAATTTGTTAAAGGTGAAATAGATATATCAGATGCCTCAAGACCAATAAAACCAGAAGAAGCAGAAGAAGCAAAAAAGAATGGTATTGAATATCTTGAATTGAAAGTTGGATTAGACGGATTAACAGTAGTTACAAACAAAGAAAACACTTGGGCAAAAGATGTAAGCGTAGAAGATTTAAAGAAAATATGGACAGATGGTTCAACTGTTAAAACGTGGAAAGATGTTAATCCTGCATGGCCAGCAGAACCAATAAAGTTATATGGTCCAGATCAAGATTCAGGGACATATGATTACTTTATAGAAGAAATAATTGGAAAAGAAGGTAAAATAAGAAAAGATTATTCACCATCATCTGATGATAATCAATTAGTGCAAGGAGTTGAAGGAGATAAAGGATCATTAGGATTCTTTGGATATGCATACTACTTGGAGCAAAAAGATAAAATGAATGCTTTAGCTATAAATGGAATTGTTCCATCAGATGAAACAGTAAAAAATGGAACGTATACACCGTTATCAAGACCATTATATATATATGTTAATAAGAAAGCATTTGCTGAAAAGCCACAAGTAAAAGCATTTGTACAATTTTATATCAAAAATGCTTCAGAACTATTAAAATCAGTTGGATATATCTCATTAGACAGTTATTCTGAGCAAGAAGCAGCAGTTAAATAAATGTTTAGTCTTTTATGGTAGGAGCATTCTCAATCTTGAGAGTGCTTCATTCCATTTATATAAGTAAAAGGAGAAAAATATGAATAAGAGGATTATGTTAAGAAGAAAAAGAATATATATGGTAGAAAATATAACAAAATTATTATTAACTATATTTGCTTTTATATCAATAATAACAACTATTTTAATAATATTAAGTTTATTATTCGAATCTCTCCCATTTTTTAGAGAAGGAAGATTTTTTAAGTTGTTTTCATATGGTGAATTATGGGATCCAAGATCAGGACATTATAACATACTACCAATACTAGTTGGGACCATAATGATTGTGATGTTTTCATGTATCTTAGCAATTCCATTGGGCTTAGGAAGTGCGGTGTATTTAAGTGAATATGCATCACCCAGAGCAAGAAATACAATAAAACCGATACTTGAAATATTAGCAGGAATACCTTCAGTTGTTTATGGCTTTTTCGCCTTACTTTATATAACTCCATTTTTAAAAAATAATATATCATGGTTAGCAAAAATATTCCTGATAGTTTCTACGTTATTTTCATTATGGATGTGCTATTTTACAATAAAGAAAGCACTAGAGAGAGATAAAACAAAAACAAAGGTTACATTTTATATTATAGCTTTATTATTTGGAGTGGTGTTTTTATATGAAGCAATCAATTTTATTAAATTTTATGAAATGACAGGATTATTAAAAGTAGAGACATTTAACGTATTAAGCGCATCATTTGCTGTAGGGATAATGATAACGCCGCTAGTTGCATCAATAAGTGAAGATGCATTAAAGTCAGTTCCAAGCACATTAAGAGAAGCATCATTTGGGTTAGGCTCAACTAAATACGAAACAGTTATAAAAGTTGTTATTCCAGCGGCTATTTCTGGAATAATATCATCATTTATACTAGGTATATCGAGGGCGATAGGAGAGACAATGATAGTGGCAATGGCGGCAGGAGCTAAACCGGTTTTGAATTTCAATCCTCTAGGACAAATACAAACAATGACAGGTTATATGGTAAGTAAAACATTTGGAGAAGTTGTAGTTGGAAGTTTAGAGTACCAAACTGTTTTTGTTGTAGGATTAATATTATTTTTTATAACGTTATCTTTAAATGTTATTGCAAAAAAAATAGTAGATGTTTACAGAGAGGAGTATTAATATGTCATATAAGATATTTCAAAAAAATCTAAATAATCTAAAAGCTCGAAAGCTTAAAGATAAAATACTAAAATATGTATTTCTAATGTGTGTTCTATTTTGTTTATTATTTTTGATATTTTTAATAGGAGGAATATTAATAAAAGGATTAAAATGGTTGTCGCCAAGATTCTTATTGTCAATGCCTTCACGTATTCCTTCAAAGGCTGGATTTTTACCAGCTATAGTAGGTAGCTTACTTCTATTATTAACAATAGCAATTATAACTGTTCCAATTGGAGTTGGAACAGCGATATATCTAGAAGAGTATTCGAATAAAAAGAGTAGAATTTACAGTTTTTTAGAAATAAATATATCAAATTTAGCTGGAGTTCCAGCAATAGTATATGGTTTATTAGGGTTAGCTATATTTTCTAGAGTAGATTCTATTAGAGGAACAGTACTATCTGGAGCAACAGTGCTATCATTAATGGTTTTACCGGTTATAATTGTTTCATCGAGAGAAGCAATAAAAGCAGTCCCAAAGATATTAATAGAAGCAGCATACGGACTAGGAATGACAAAATTACAAATGATCAAGGCTGTTATATTGCCATATGCGGCACCAGGAATTTTTACAGGTGTTATACTAGCATTATCTAGAGCAATAGGAGAATCAGCTCCAATACTAGTAGTTGGAGCAGCAAGTATGGTAACAAAATTACCGAAAGGAATATTGTCAAGGTATACTGCAATGCCAATACAGATATTTCAGTGGTCATCTTATCCAAAGCAAGAGTTTCAAGAGCTAGCAGCAGCTGGGATAATAGTGTTATTAGCATTTTTGCTCACTGCAAATTCAATAGCGATAGTCTTAAGGAATAAATATCAAAAAGAAAGAGGATAGCCTCTTTTTTTTTGATATTTTATTTTATTGCTAAAAGAAATAATATTTGTTAGAATGTAGATAAAAAGAGTATGGAAGGTATTATTTAATGAAATTAATAGTAGGCCTTGGGAACTATGGACAAGAATATAAATTAACAAGACATAATGTTGGATTTATATTTTTAGATGAGTATTTCAAGCAAAATAAAATAGTTGATGTACGAAATAAATATAAATCAGAATTTGTTGAATTAAATAAAAATGGGGAGAAGATATTTTTTCAAAAACCATTAACTTATATGAATCTTAGTGGTGAGGCGATAAGTGAAGTTATAAGATTTTATAAGTTAGATCCCAAAACAGATCTATTCGTTATATATGATGATATGGATTTACCAATAGGTAAGTTGAAAATAAGAAAAGATGGAAGTCCTGCTGGACATAATGGAATCAAATCAATAATTCAACATGTTGGGGGAGAGTTTTGTAGAATAAAATATGGAATAGGTAAAGCAAGAAATAAAGAAGAAACAATTGGTCACGTTTTAGGAAAATTTACAGAGGAAGAGAGAAATATATTAAGAGAGAGCAAAGAGATAATATTTGACTTAATAGAAGATATAATAAATGATGTTGAAATATCGAAACTTATGAATAAATACAATACTAAACAAAAATAACAGGAGGATAAATGAAGAAAAATCTACTAGGATTACTAGGTTTATTAATGATTTGGTCGTGTGGAAATAGTGCTCTCGGAACAAACAGTACAATGAAAGAATTAAAAGGCGAAATTATAATTGATGGATCATCAACAGTTGCACCAATTAGTTCAGCAGTAGCAGAAGAATTTTTTAGAAAGAATAAAGGTGTAAATATAGCAATTGGAATATCGGGTACAGGAGGAGGATTTAAGAAATTTGCTGTTGGAGAGATTGATATTGCAAATGCATCAAGAAAAATAAAAGAAAAAGAAGCTAAAGAAGCTAAAAAAAATGGAATAGAATATATTGAACTAGAAGTAGCACTTGATGGAATAGCTGTAGTTGTAAATAAAGAAAATACATGGGCTCAAGAATTGACAGAGGAAGATCTGAAAAAAATCTGGGAAAACGGTTCTAAAATAATGAAATGGAAAGATATAAATCCTGCTTGGCCAGTTGAACCAATAAAATTATATGGGCCAGATCAAGATTCAGGAACATTTGATTATTTTGTAGAGGAAATACTGGGAAAAGATGGACAAATAAGGATAGATTATTCACCATCATCAGATGACAATCAATTAGTTCAAGGAGTAGAAGGAGACAAAGGTTCATTAGGGTTCTTCGGATATGCATATTATATAGAGCAAAAAGATAAATTAAATGCAATTGCAGTTAATGGTATTAAACCAACAGATGAGACAGTAAAAACAGGAAAATATAAGCCACTATCTAGACCACTTTATATATATGTAAATAAAAAATCACTTAAAGAAAAACCAGAAGTTAGAGCATTTGTAGAGTATTATTTGAGAAATGCCCCTAAAGCAGTTAAGTTAACAGGATATGTTCCGTTAAGTGACTATACAAAGCAATTAGAGCTAGTAAAATAGAATTATAATTAGAATTTAGAAGGAGGAAATATGCAGAGCGTTATATCTGAAGCAGTTAAAATAAGACGAAGAAAAATAGTTAAGTTAAAGGAAAATATAGTTAAATCAACTCTTGTTATTTTTGCCGGAATTTCAGTATTAACAACAATAGCAATAATATCGAGTCTTTTTATCGAGGCAATGCCATTTTTTGAGAAGTTTTCAAGAGTTTCACAATTATTTCAATATGGGACAGTTTGGGATCCAAGAAGTGAAAGTTACCATATCTTACCAATATTAGTAGGAACTCTAATGATTGTTCTATTTTCTTGCTTGTTTGCAATTCCTCTAGGATTAGGAAGTGCTATCTACTTAAGTGAATATGCAAAACCAAAAGTTAGAAATACATTGAAGCCAATACTTGAGATTCTTGCAGGAATTCCATCAGTGGTCTACGGATTTTTCGCGTTATTATATATAACACCATTTTTAAAAATGAATATATCATGGCTAGCAAAATTATTTTTATTTATAATCTTAGGTATGTCAATTTTTATAGCAGCAAAATCATTAGGAAAATTTCTTGAAACTCCAAAATTAAAAATGAAAATTATTTATTCATCATTATTTTTATCTTTCGGATCAATCGTATTTTACTTATGCGTAAATTTTATAAAATTTTTCAATTCAACAAGTCAATTAAGAGTAGAGACATTTA
>JAGNSM010000198.1 GCA_017988045.1 Fusobacteriaceae bacterium | reverse complement strand
AAGAAATGGAAAAATATTTAAGAATTAATGATGTAATTAAAAAAATTGGTATTAGAAAAAGTACTATTTAGTTTTGGTCTAAAGAAGACAAATTCCCAAAACCTATCAAAATAGGATTGTATTAAACGGAAAACTAAGAGAAAGTTATTTGAGGAGGTATGCTTACTTTTTCACCAATAATTTGACTTTTGATTATAGTTTTATAATCTTTTCACTAGAGGTGTTTAATCAATCTTTTCCGTAAAGAGCTCCTGAAAATTAATATAATCCTTTTTAATATTGTCATAACAAGCATATACTAAGTTATAAAATGAAGTTCAACAACCTGTTGAATTATGAACATATGAAGTAGTCAACTTGACTACTTCATATGTTTAAAAATTCAATTCTTTTTGGAACAAGAGTACTGTTAAAAAGTAAGAGGATCTGGAATGGTTAACTTCGACAAAGCTTTGCGTTTGCTGCTAAAATCTGGTTAAATACTAATACAAATAATTAAAAATAATCTTAAGGAACTAAATTTCAAGTGAGCATCTAAAAAAAAGATATGATACTATAGAGAAATAAGAAGGCATAATCCAAAAGAAAAATATCTTGAAGAGATTAAAATTAAATATAGGGGTGAAACTCTCAAGAGAAAAGAAAAGGAAAAAATAGCCAATTAAATTTGGCTATTTTCGAATATTTTTAATAAAAAATTAACCTACAAAAATTTTATTTTGAAGTCTTTCAATATCTGCAAGTGCAGTTTTATGAATACTTTTATCTCTATTTTTTAAAGATATTTTTGCAGATTGATATTTATCAGATGATGTATAAATTTTAATAGTTTGATAATTTGATGAATTTTTAAATTCTGATGCTTTTTGTAATATTTCTGGTTTAATATTTTGTTTTAAATAATCTTCTAAACTCATAAAATTTTTCCTGTTAATAAAATATAGAATTGATTTTCATCTACATCTTCGTGGATTATATCATTTTCTCTATCAAAAAGATTTAAAATGATAGCATCTTGAAAAATTGATTTAATAAGTAATGTCGTATCGAATGAATTTTTAAAGCTACTTTGTACAACTTCTAAGGGAACTTTTCTTTTTGTAATAGATTCTCTTTTTTTAGCAAATTCAAAACTTTTTTCAATATTTCTAAAAATATAATTTATTTCAATTACATAATCTTTATCTAAAAGTCTTTGAATATTACTTTGAGCAATAGTAGCTTCTGCAAAATTTGAATTTAATATAAAAGAATAACCTTTTTTAGTGGCCCTATCAAATAACCAATTTACACCTTTTGAAGCTGGTCTTTGATAATCATTTGAATTTGAGCCATTGTATTTAATAGGTGAGAAAAATTCTCTAATATTATCAATATCCATATGTAATAAAAAAGGTTCTTTTCCTATTCTACTTATTGCATATTCTGTTTTACCTGCACCACTTGCACCTGCTGTAAAAATGGCAGTTTTAATTTTTTGAATTTCATATCCATTTAAATACTTTTTCAAGAAATCTTTTTTGTTATCTTTAAGATAAGTTAAAGCTTGTTCTTCTATTTTATTCATTTGAAGTAAATCCTCTGTAAAGTTTTATTCTGTATCCTACTATTTATGAAGCATACATTATATACAAGACAGCCTGAGAATTAACAAATAATATATCCAAAAAAGTTATATATTGAAATAACGACAAACATCTTAAATAAGGCAAATGTAAAACTTTTTTCTGTAGTTTTTATGTATGTTAAATATCGATATTTAGATAATAATAGTACATTATGTATCTATATTAAGTAATATTGGGAGATTCAATATAGATAAAATTGTTACAAAGATAAGTTATAAAAATAAGTTCAACAACCTATTAAATCTGGTATGACATTAAAAGAAGTTGATATTATGGCAGAAAAATATATAGTAAATTTAGGTGCCCGTCCTTCTTTTAAAAGATTATATGGATTTCATGGTGCTATTTGTTTATCCTTAAATGAAGTTATCATTCATGGTTTGCCTTCAGACATTGTATTAAAAAAAGATGGAGATATTTTAGGTCTTGACATTGGTACTGAGGTTGATGGATGGTATGGTGATGCTGCTATTACAATGCCAATTGGTAAAATATCAAAAGAAGATGATGCATTAATTGCTTGTGCAAAAGATTCGTTATATCATGCAATCAGTATAATAAAGGTAGGTATGAGATTTAAAGAGTTATCATATGAAATAGAAAAATTTATTGTTAATAGAGGATATCAACCTTTAGTTAAATTTTGTGGTCATGAAATTGGGAGAAAACCACATGAAGAACCAGAAATTCCAAATTATTTAGAAAATGGAACTCCTAAATCTTAACCCAAAATAAAAGACGGAATGGTATTTTGTATTGAGCCAGTGAATTAATTTTAAATATAAAGAAAAGCAACTTGTAAATTATGCAGTTATATTTAGACTTCAAAACTGCAGAACAATAAAGGAATTGAAATGGAAAACTATTTTGAAAAAGAGTTTAAGCTACGATATTTTGAAATGGATAACACAGGAAAAGCTTCTCCTATAACTATGATGACATTGCTGCAAGAAACAGCAGCAGATCACTGTGCTTTTGCTGGTCATAGCTTATTGTCTCTTATGTCACAAAATCTAGGATGGGTATTACTTTCTGGAATGATGGAAATAGACAGATATCCTGAGTACAATGAAAAGATTATTATACGAACATGGCTTTCAAAATATAAATCTATCCGAGGTACAAGAGAAAACATTATTTATGATGAACACTACAATATTATAGGGAAAGCCAAAGGTTTATGGCTTTTTTTTGATATCGAAAAACGAAGACCTAAAAAAATTCCAAATTATTTTAGAGAAAATTGGTTGTCTTGCGAGGAAACATCTTTAGATCATGATATATCAAGTACAATGCAGAGCATTAAATCCCCTCAATATCTCAATAAGTTTACTGTCAATCGCTATGATACAGACATAAATAAGCATGTAAATAATATAAGTTATTTTCATTGGCTTCTAGAATCAATACCCAAAGAGATTATAGATAACTATTATTTACACTCTATTGATGGGCGTTTTTTATCAGAGTCACAGTATGGAGATAGTATTGTTTCTTATACAAATAAAGTTGATGGTGAAAACTCTTTTATACATGAGATTTATATAGAAGGGAATAACAATCCTTGTGCTACTGCAAAAACAATATGGAAAGCAATGAAAAGTAAAAAGTAAGAATTATTATATTTTATTGTATTATTGATAAAATATTTAGTAAATAGTATTATATTACTCCAAGTACGTTTTTGATCAGGCTACACTAAATCATACTCATGATTAAAAGATTCTAAGTTAAAATAATAAGTTCCACAACCTGTTCATTTAGGAAAATAGACATTACTTTACAATCATTCTAATATATGAGATAAATAGTAAGTTCAATACAAAGGATTTATTATGAATGTAGGTTACGCAAGAGTTTCAACTTCTAGTCA
>JAGNSM010000197.1 GCA_017988045.1 Fusobacteriaceae bacterium | reverse complement strand
ATCTTTCTTCAAATGATCTACTAATTTATTTAAATCATTAACCATTGATTGATTTTTAATTAATGCTAATTTTATATTATTTGAGATTTCTGTAGTCTCCGTACTAAGTCCTTCAATCTCTGTAGAACTTTCAGTAATATTACTTATTGCTATAGTAATTTCTGAGGAAGCTTGTGCTTGTTCATTGATAGAAACTGAAATGTTTTCGATTTCCATGCTATTTTTATTAGTATATTGTGCAATGTTTTCCATATCTTTTTTAGAAACTTCTGATAGTTTTAGACCTTGTCCGACTTTATCAATAACATTTTCACTACCTTTTCTAACATTATTAACCCCAATTTGAACTGATTCAATAAGTGACTCAATCTTATCTGTTTCTTTGTTAGTTTGTTCAGCAAGTTTTCTTATTTCATCTGCAACAACTGAGAACCCTCTACCTGCTTCCCCTGCTCTAGCTGCTTCTATCGCTGCATTCAGAGCTAATAGATTAGTTTGTTCAGCAATGCTATTTATGGCAGTTACTATAGTTCCAATATTATTAGAAATAGTTTTTAGATTTTCAATTTCTATATTAGTATTATTAACACTCTTATTAATATCGTCCATGCTAACTGACATTTCATGAATATTTCTTGCGCTTGAATCAGCTTTATTAAATGTTTCATTAAAAGAAGATTTTGTAGTTTTAATATTTTCACTAATAACTCCAGAAGTTGCACTTATTTCTTCAAGGGCTGCTAAACTTTCTTCAGAAGAAGCAGTTTGATTTCTTACATTATCCAAAATTTGTTCGATAGAATCATTTAATTGAATGATTCCTTTATCCACTTTGTCATCAACTTGATTATAATAGTTACTAGAATTTCCATTAACTAATATATCTGTTGATTTAGTTAAAATATCATTTGATTTTACTACTTGATTAGAAAGTTCTTGAATATCTTTCATTATTAAATATACTTTGCTAATAAAGGAATCGAAATTTTGAGAAATATTACCAATCTCATCTTTATTTGTTATTCCTATTCTTGCATTTATATTCCCAACTTCACATTCAGCGATAGTCGAATTAATTTTATTAATTGATTTGTTTATATATCTAGAGATACTTAATCCTGAAATAGAGCTTATAATTATAATCAAAGAAAACATGCTTAATTCAATTATTGTGTTAATTTTCTTCATATAATCAATAGTAATTATAGCTTGTTCAGCTCCCAAATCCATAATTTCACCAATACTATTCAAAGTTTCTCTTGTATCGTTAAAACTTTGTTCATCAATCTTTCCTTCACTTACATTTTTTTCCCAGTTAGCCATTTTATTTTTAAAATCTTCATATACAGCAAATACATTTTCAGTAGTTTCAGGTTTGTATACAGTTTCCCAATTTTCTTTATACAAAGTTAAATTGTCTATTGCTGAACCTATTCTTTCTTTTACTTGTGCGATATTTTCATCGTAATCTTTTTTAGAGTTGTTGTCTTTAGTTTTTTCGTATTTATTTAAGGCTTCCAATGCTTGATAAAAATCTCTATCAGCATTGAGAACTAAAGACATACTTTTGTAACTGTTTTCATAGAGAGTATTTTTCGTAACAAGCATAATTTTTTGTTGCAAAAAAACTACAAGTATTGATGTTATAAATAATAGTAAAAAAACTAAAAGTGTGTTTAAAGTTAATTTTGTTTTAATCTTCATAGTCATTCTCCTTTGTCTAGAAATATTCTATATACTATATTTTATGACATAGTTTATATAGATTTCAATAGAACAATTACAAACAAAAAAATCATAGAAATTAATCTATGATTTTTTTATTTAAGAGAAACTTAGTTCAATTAATTTTGCTTATTTTTAACAAGTAATTCACTATATTTTTGATCTGTTCCCATGATGTGTTCGATTAACCATCTTTTTAGGAAATCCATAACTTCTTTTGATAGTTCTTTTTCATTATATTCAAAGTCATTTTGAAAATCTTTAATAGCATCAATAAATTTAGTGTGAATTTTTTTATGGTTATCGAAGTCAGTATAGCCATTCTTTTTTAATAAGCCTTCTTCATAATCAAAATGGAATACAGTATAATCAACTAATCCTTTAATAATTTGAGATATTTTATCTCTACCTTTTTCATATAACATAGCATTATTTAGCTCGTTTATTAAATTAACTAATTGCTTATGTTGATCATCAATAGAGGTTACAGAAACACTATATTTATTTTTCCACGGAATTGCATTGATTTCAGTAGCTTTTTTTCCTTTATCCACTGTAAAAACTTGTACAAGATTATTTAATGCATCTGAAACAACTGTTATTACTTGAACATTTTTTAATGAACCATTTAAGTATTCTGAAACTGAATCAAGAGCCTCATTATGTTGCATAGACAGGTGATTTATTTCAGTACTGTTGTTTGCTATTGTTTCCATAGTTACATTGATTTCATTAGTTGCTAGAGCTTGTTCTTTCATAGCAGTACTTATTTCTTCCATTTTATTATCAGTTGTTTCTACTTTTTTTATAATAGTTTCAATATTTTTATAAGTATCTTGAGCCAATTCAGTTCCATGTTTAGCTTTTTCATATCCTGTATTTACAGCACTAATAACTTCATATACTTCTTGCTGAATTATATTTATAAGTGAAGATATTTCTTGGGTAGATTTTTTTGAATTTTCAGCAAGCTTACGAACTTCATCAGCTACTACAGCAAATCCTCTTCCAGCTTCTCCAGCTCTAGCAGCTTCAATTGCTGCATTTAATGCAAGAAGATTTGTTTGTTCTGATATACCATTAATAATTCCTACAATTTGTCCTACTCTACTTGAACTTTCCCCAAGATTATGAGCCTTTTCTTCTATATTTTTAACTGTGTTTTGAATGTCAATCATTCCTTGTAAACTTTCTGCAACTTTAGAGCCACCCATTTTTGCAAGTTCAGTTGTTTCTTTAGAAATTCCTCTAGTACTTCCTACATTTTCAGATACAGAATTTATCATACTTGAAATCTCAGTAAGAGAAGCAAATATTTCTTCAGTTTCTGCTGTTTGTGATGTAACCATGTTAACAATAGATTCCATACTATCTTTAACACCTCTAATACTTAAAGATGAATCTGCTTGTACTATTTGGTGCAGATTACGATCTAAGTCCAAAGAGTTATTTGCTAGTTTACTAGATACATCATTAATATTCAAAATTGTATTTTCTAGTCCGTTTAAAAAAGCATTAACATTTTCTTTGATAATTCCCATCTCATTATTAGGTATGTTTTCAAATCTTAAACTTATATCTCCATCTTCAATCTCTTTTAACGTTTTAGTTATCTCAATAATAGGATTTTTAATTGTAACTCTATAAACTATGGCTTTAATAATTAAAGTCAAAACTGACACTACAATTAAGCTGATTACAGAATTCATAAATAAACTATTTGGAAAAATAGCTCCCATAACATTGAACAAAATCGTCAGTAATAATAAACTGATTAAATTA
>JAGNSM010000196.1 GCA_017988045.1 Fusobacteriaceae bacterium | reverse complement strand
TTTAAGGTGGAGACTTTTTTGAGCATTTTGGTTTCGATGTTCTCTTCGAAGCTCTGCAATAGGTTTCCCTTAAGGTAAGGGAAACCGCTAAAAAGGGAAGAGTTATGAAACTTGAAATATCCTATAACCTTTTGTGAAGTGATGTTTTGAGTATTTCCTTAAGTTGATAACATTAACACAGAGGTTTGCTCCTACAAAATCATTTGTAATTCAAAAAGGCTCTGAATTTATTCAGAACCTTTTTAAATTAAACTTATATTTTATTGTAAACCAAACTGTTTCCATCAAAATCCACTCTAATACTATCTCCATCTCCAATTTCTCCACGCAAAATAAGTTTTGCTAAAGATGTTTCTACTTCTTTTTGTAAAAATCTTCTTAAAGGTCTAGCTCCATAATGACTATCATATGCTGTATTTAAGACAAAATCCATAGCCTTATCGCTAAATTCCAAACTAATAAACTTGTCTTTTAATCTATCATTTAACTCTTCTACCATAAGTTTCACTATATTTTTTACACTAGATTCATTTAATGACTTAAATACTATAATATCATCTACTCTGTTAATAAACTCGGGCTTAAAATTTTCTTTAAGCATATTTACAACAGAAGTTTTAGTCGTTTCAGAAAGTTCTTTATCTTCTACAATCAACCTGCTTCCAATATTTGAAGTCATAATAATAATTGTATTTTTAAAATCAATTACCTTCCCTTTATTATCAGTTAATCTACCATCATCTAGTAATTGTAATAAAAGATTAAATACATCTGGATGAGCTTTTTCTATTTCGTCAAGAAGTATAACTGAATAAGGCTTTCTTCTGACAGCTTCTGTAAGTTGCCCACCCTCTTCATAACCTACATAACCCGGTGGCGCTCCTATAAGTCTAGTAACAGAGAATTTATCCATATATTCTGACATATCTATTCTTACAATATTATTCTCGTCATCAAAAAGATTATATGCAAGAGATTTAGCAAGATATGTTTTACCTACTCCTGTTGGCCCTAAAAATATGAATGAACCTATTGGTCTATCGGGATTATTTATTCCTGCTCTTGAACGTAAAATAGTGTCTGCTACACTTTTTATAGCTTCTTCTTGACCAATTACTCTATCATTCAGATTTTTTTCAAGATAAAGTATTTTTTCTTTTTCGCCTTCAATTAGTTTGTTAAGAGGAATTCCTGTCCATGCACTTACGACTTCTGTTATTTCTTCTGAATCAAGCTCTTCTTTTACCAACTTATCTACATTTTTATTTGCTTCTAACTTCGCCATTAGTTCTTCTTTTTCTTTTTCAAAGGCTGGTAAAGTTCCATATTGTATCTCAGCAACTTTATCATATTTCCCATCTCTACTTAAATTTCCCATTTCTAGTTTAGCTTTTTCTATTTTTTCTTTAATTTCATTAAGTTTATTAGATGAACCCTTTTCCAAATCCCATTTCATTTGCAAAACATTTTTCTTTTCTTGAAGCTCTGTTAACTCTTTCTTAATTGCTTCAAATCTTTCTTTTGAACCCTTATCTTTCTCTTTTTTTAACGCTTCTTTTTCTATTTCAAGTTGCATTACTTTTCTAGTTAACTCATCTAACTCCACAGGCATTGAGTTCATCTCTGTCTTAATCTTAGCTGCTGCTTCGTCTATAAGGTCTATGGCTTTATCTGGAAGCTTTCTGTCGCTTATATATCTGTGACTCAAAATCGCCGCACTTACAATAGCTTCATCTGCTATTCTTATTTTGTGGTATATTTCATATTTTTCTTTTAGTCCTCTTAAAATGGATATACTTTCCTCTACTGTTGGTTCGTCAATAAGAATTGACTGAAATCTTCTTTCAAGAGCTTGATCTTTTTCTATATATTTTCTGTACTCGTCTATAGTTGTAGCGCCAATCACATTTATTTCTCCACGAGAAAGCATTGGTTTCAAAAGATTGGAAGCATCCATTGCACCGTCTGTTTTCCCTGCTCCAACTATCGTATGAATTTCGTCAATAAACAAAATTATTTTACCATTAGAAGCTTCTAACTCTTTTACTACAGCTTTTAATCTCTCTTCAAATTCACCTCTATATTTTGCCCCAGCAATTAAAGCTCCCATATCAAGAGAGAAAATTGTCTTATCTTTCAAATCATCTGGAACATCGCCCTTTACAATTCTCTCAGCCAATCCTTCTACCACCGCTGTTTTCCCTACTCCTGGGTCACCTATTAATATTGGATTATTTTTAGTTCTTCTTGATAAAATCTGGATAGCCCTTCGAATTTCGCTATCCCTTCCGATTATAGGGTCAACCTTACCTTCTGACACTCTGTTACAAAGGTCTATCCCAAATTGATTTAATACATCATATGTTGATTCTGGATTTTGACTGGTCACCTTTTGATGACCTCTAAGTTCTTTCAGCACCTTTTCAAACTCTTTTAAAAATATTCCTTCTGATTCTACTAAACTAATTTTTTCTTTTAGTATCGCTAAAAATAAATGTTCAACACTCACATAGGAATCTCCATAATTTTTAGCTTCTTTTTCTGCATTATCCAACACTTTAGCTAAAGCGCTATCCATATAAATATTTCCACCACTGACTTTTGGGAATCTATTTAACTCTGCTTCAATTTTTGGTATAAACCTTGATACGTCTTTTCCCATTTTTTCCAAAATTTTAGGGATTAAACCTTCCATTTGGCTAACTAACGCCAATAATAAATGTTCAATTTTTATAGAGCCATGCCCATATTTAGTAGCAAATTCATGAGCTCCACTAATTGCTCCTATTGATTTTTCTGTAAATTTTTCTGAATTCATAATCTATCCCCTCCTTTTTAGCACTCACTGACAACAAGTGCTAATAATTTTATATCATCAATTTTATTTATTGTCAATATCAATTCTTCACTTTTAGTATACTTTTATTATTATTTTGTATATAATAAATTATACGTTATAAGGGAGGTTATATATGCAATTTTTTACTTTTTTAGGTTATGTTGCTGCTGTTTTGACAACTATTTCTTTCGTTCCTCAAGCACTACTTATTATTAAAACAAAAGATACTAAAGGAATTTCATTACCTATGTATATCTTATTTACAATTGGGGTAGCTTGTTGGCTTTTGTATGGTATTTACTTTGGTATGATTCCTGTTATTATTGCAAATTTTATAACACTAGCTTTAGCAATAGTTATTTTAACTTTCAAGATAAAATACAAGTAAAAAAAGATGCTTTTTAGCATCTTTTTAAATTACTTTTTATAAGTAGAACTGTAATTTGAAGAAAATTTTATAAAAATAAACTTTAAGAGAACAATCTATTTTAGGTAATAATATCAAATTCTATATATCATATCTATGTGAGGAATATTATCTTCAAGATATTCCTCAGAAATAGGTGTAAATCCAAAACTACTATAAAATTTAAATAAATATGCTTGAGCTTGAATTTTTATCTCTCTTTCTTTCATATTATTCAATATAAAGTTAATCCCTTTTTCCAT
>JAGNSM010000195.1 GCA_017988045.1 Fusobacteriaceae bacterium | reverse complement strand
TAAGTGTTTCTAAATTACTTTTATTAGGTTCAATATTTTTTTCAACTTGAGATAATACTTCCATTATTTCTTCAAATTCTTTTTTTAGTGAAATTTCATAATCTACAACAATTTCTGCTTCTTGTATTATCTCCTCTATTTTTTCCTTTTGAACTTCTTTAATTGCTTTTTTTAGTTCTAATTTAGTTTTTATTTCTCCACCAATAACTTTTTCTCTAATTGCTTCTGGACAAGAATCTTTAGCTATTTCATAAGTAAGTGTAACTGGAAGCGCTTCCACTTTTTCCACTTTTATATTGTCCGACAGACGGACAATATAATTATATCTAGCTATATTGTCATAAACAAAAGTCTTATTAAGTCCTATGCTTTCAAACCATTTTCTAAATATCCCTGTTTTATTATTAGCTAATTTTTCTTGTGTCTCTGATAGCATTTTACCTAAATTTGTATAGAATTTATGCGTTGTACTATGTATTTTATATGTAACATCTTTTAAATAATCTATAGTTTCTTCATCTACTTCTTCATAATTAAAATTATAATTTGCAAGAACATCCTCTCTATTCAAAACATTTTCTTCTTTACTCACTAAACTTTTATTTTTGCTACCTAATCCTTTAATTAGAGTATTCATGTTAGACATTAAAAACCTCCTTAACTAAATTTGTATAATCTTCTGAGCTCTTAGAAGCTTTTACCTCAAATATTGTTTTATCTTCATTTTGTGTTGACCTAATCTGTGTATCTAGTCTAATACGAGTATTAAGAATAGAGTCTTCTAAACTTTCTCTTAACATTGCATCAATTTCTTTAAAACTATTTATTCTTCCATCATATTTAGTAATAAAAAATTTGTGCTGTAGTTCTTCATTAAATTCTTCTTTTATTATATCAAGAAATTCCAAAATATTTTTTATCCCCTTAACACTAAATTTATGTGCTTCCATAGGAATTAATGCTAAATCAGACATTGCTAGAGCATTCATAGTAGTTATATCAAATGATGGCCCACAATCTAAAAGAATATAATCATATAAAGCCATAATGGATTTAAATTTCTTCGCCATAATTCTTTCACGATTTGGTGAATTTGCAAGAATCGTTGTAATATTAGCAAGTTCTATACTTCCTGCTATAAGGTCAAATCCCTTAGGAGTTTTAATTATACAGTCTTCTGCTTTTACTTCTTTATTAGAAAGTAAATTATACAGTGTAAACTCTATTTCATCTTCATCAAATCCACAGTTTCCAGTTGCATTAGCTTGTTGATCAAGGTCTACAACCAATACTTTATGTTGCTCAGATAATTTGCTTGCCATATTTATAACCGAAGTTGTTTTACCTACTCCACCTTTTTGATTGACCACCGATATTATTTTCATTGATTTTCCCTTCTTTAAATTATTTTTCATTATAACCTCCAAAATTAGTTTCAGTATTATATACAGCATAATAATAGTCATCTTCGTATTCTTTAAAAAAACTTAATGACGATGCTATATCTTCTAGACTAATTTCTAAAGTTTTCTTTTTTACTAGTAAATAAAGTTCCATAGTAAATTTTGCTATTCCTGAATATTCTTTAAGTTCTACATTTTTATATTCGCGCTTACTATCTATTGACGTTTTTTCTACTTTTCTTTCTAGAGTTTCTTCCAAACCAAACATTTTAATTTTCTCTGAAATTTCGTGTTGTTTATGCTCTTCTTCCTTTATTTTTAAAAATTCATCATATAAAGCTGTTATATAAGTTTTTTCTGCTTTTTTAAAAATTTTCTTTTGAATATTATCATCATTACTCCCTGTTTCAACTAAAAAATTACTATATGCAATTTCCGTTAATTTATTTTGTGATTCTATAGATAATTTTTCAAATTCATCCCAAGAAAAAACTTTTCTTTCTTCTTCTTTAGCAATTATAATAGCTTCTTCTATCTCTAATTTTCTATCTTTTTTTAATTTTTTGGTTTTTTTCTTCAATATATATTCTTCAGCCCAATTATTAATTAATGCATCCTTAAAGTATTTTATAATGTTTATTTTTGCATTGATAACAGTATATTCTGAAGTATATCTAACATATTCAAAATCATATTGTTTTAAAGCATCTTTTAATATACTAGGTAATGTTTTCAATCCGAATCCCTTTGCCTCAAAGATTTTTATTATTTCAATAATATTCTTATCAATTTCACTTTCAGAATAATTTGTATTTTCTCTTTCTTCAACAGAGTGTATAAGATTATTGTAGTCAATTTTATCTTGATAAAAAAGTTTTTGCTTTACTTTATTATGCTCATTGCTAAAAAATATTTCAAACTCCCCATTTTCAATTTTGTTAATCTTTATAAAATTATAATCTGTAATTAGACTCATTTCCTTAAGAATGTTTAATGAATCATTTATTTTTTTTACACTTTTAAATTTCATAGTACCTTTCCATGATAAAGGTATCTTTTGTGCTATATAAGAAACTGGTTTTTTTAAATATAAAGAATTAAAACGCCACTTTGTTATTTGAGTATATAAAGACCTTACTACTGGATCTTTTATATTCAAAAGTACATCTGAATCAAAAACTAAATAACCTTTGTCTGTTATATTATTGTAAATATCATCAGCTATATTTATTTTATAAAGCTCTTTAGTTCTTTTGTCTCTAAACATATCTTTTTCTTGATTATCTGCATCATTTAATGTTAGTATTCTAGAAGTTATTAACGGAGTCGTTATTAAATCATCAACTTTTTTATTCAAAGGACCTAAGTAGAATAAATTAAAAAACGAATAGCTTGTTTTGGATAACTTAAGAACAGAATTTTTTATTTTTGAATACATTCCTTTTTTGGTAGAATTCGAAACATTTAAATTATCAGCAATATCTGTTATCGAGCAATAAAAAGTTTTATAACTACCTTTTTGTTTCATTATTTTTAAAAGAGAAATAAATACTCTTTCATCAAATTCATTTGGAATAGATTCATTAACAGGAGGGACTATTTCTAAAAATGACTTTTTATCTTTAGAGAAATAGTATTTTAATATTTGATTTTTCTTAATTTTTGGATTTTTTGAAAAAATTGGAAATTCTATAACATTCATTTCCATTCGAATTAAACTACTAGAAGTTTCATAATCTAAAACATCAAAAAATTCTTCAATAAGCTCTGTTGCTCTAAAAGTGGTTTCAACTAAATTCTCATTACTAACTACTTTTTTCATAAATTCCCCTTAAAACAATTCTTTTTATCATTAACCACTAATACTTTTTATAAGTATACGTCTATAAAAACAAAAAGTCAATATAGAATGGTAGTGATTAATGATAGTTTTTATAAATAAAGTAGTCTTTTATGAGAATTTCTCTTATAGTAGGGAGTAATGACAGTACATGTTAGGTAATAATAACAATAAAAGTAGTTAATAACGATAATATTTAGTAGGGAGTAATGATAATAAGTAGTAGGGAGTAATGATAATTTTTTTGTTTATAGCCTTTTAAAATCAATAGATTACACTACTCT
>JAGNSM010000194.1 GCA_017988045.1 Fusobacteriaceae bacterium | reverse complement strand
GTATTATGTTAATTTTAGAATTATTAAACTAACCCAACCCTAAAAATACTTTGGCTCCTTGAACAGTATTATTTGAAAAGGAAGATCCTCCTATCTTTAATTCAGATTGATTTCCAAAAATATTTAGTCCTATTGGTCTTAAATCTAAAACAGAAACAACAGCAGCATTGCTACCTGTACTTTTAACTCTCAATATTTTAACTTCGTTTCTAAAATATACTTCAATAACACCATTTTCAGGCTTAGTTACTGATATTTCTTTAACAGTAGGAACATTGTTATCAACTAAAAGAATCAAATCTTTACTATTAGAATTGTTAATTGCCTGAAGCCAAATACTAGGTGTAGTACCACTTCCTATTATTAGTGGTAAGCCTCCATCTAAAGCAAATGGAAATCCACCACCTATTATTTTATTACTACATAAATTTAATGTTTGTAGTTCACTATAATCTACTGGAAGGTTATCAATAGCATACATTACTGTTTTTTAGCTCCAACAGTTGATCTGGTAGGTGGATTGTCCTCGAAGTGTTTTTCAATTTTCTTCATAAGAACCTTTTGAGGATTTGGAAGTATAAAGCCTATCCCATAGAGTAGTGCAGCAATAAATAAAGCACCTAACCCCCCAATAAACTCATAAGGTTCAAATGTTGTTTTATAACCCAATTTTTCAGTAATTAATCTAGAAATGCTTGCAAAAAGTAGCCCTACTCCAAGAGAAGATAAAACTGCTATTGCGGTATCTAATTTTCTTTTAGGATTTTTTAAAGTATAAAAATCCAACAAAGTAAGGTGATAGTCTGGCTGACTTGTTACACTACAACCTTCCGCTAACAATGCGCCTTTAACAGTTATAGTGACATCTATTGTCTCATTTTCTACTCTATTATCTACTTCTTCTGCCACATTGATTTCACATTAAAAATTTAAAATATATCTAATATTAATCAAGAGATATAAAAATATCCACCAATTCAGTTAGATGCTGATGTGCTTGCTTAGTTCAAAGCACAAGGGAAAGGTTATTAAACATGTATGAATGAAATCTTACGGGATACTATGCTTAAAGAATTAAAAAATCATCAATAAAAATAGTAGCTTAAGCTCTAATTTTTGAATTCTCATAACGTGTATTATGTTAATTTTAGAAATACTTAAGGAGTAAGAGTATTAAATGTTTTACATTTATTACATCGTATAACTAAGTTTTGAATCCTTTCTGGCGGTAGTCCTTGCACCAGTGGGGATTTACATTTTTGACATACCATCTCAAGGCCAACTTCATAACCAGAAAAGCATACTGTACCGTCTCCATCATATATAAAAGTGGCTCTTGTATTTGGATCTGGTTCAGGAATAGCTATTAATTCAAGCGATTGAGTTATTTCAGGACATATTGGTTTTTTCATCTTTAACTCATGGCATTCTTTAAATAATAACCCTGAGTCGCAAGGGCATAAATCATTAGACTTAATTTTAGCCATGTTTATTCCTTAATAACTGTCATATCTAATTCTGGATCAATATATCGAGTCAAATCGGGTTGATTTAATCTCATGCGATTCAACATTACTTGTAGGTAGGTCATAAATCTGCCAAGACTTAAATCTTTTACTTCATCAACTAAGTATTTCATTATGATCTCATCAGATACTTGTCCATTGTTTTGTCTATTCTTTGCTGTGAGCACAAGATCAACAAATTCATCCGTATCAAGTAAGGGATTATGAGTCCCTTGAGATAAATTATATTGATGGATATGAATTATTCCTTCGCCTAGTACACATATTAGATTAGCAAAAAAATTTACATCATAAACTTGTTGTGTTTGATTCTGCCAGTTTTCTTTTAAAGATTTCAATGAGTTATTTGCCAAGCTATAACCTAGTACAATACCAAATGGTCTAGATGCACGTCTAACAGTTACATATTGTTCTTTTTCAATTACAGCTAGTTCTCTTGGTGCTAATCTTTTGAATTTTTCAATTTTACTAGTAGCATCCAATAGCTCAGCTTTGCTTAATGATGACTTAACTTCAATTATTCCATAAACCCCTTCAATCGGCAGAATTTTAGTCTTTCCAGAATAAAATACAGGGCAATTTAAGGCGTCATATATGATGATGTCTATCGCATGTGACCTTTCACCATGTATAGTCATCACTTCACCTTTCGTAATTCCATATTTTAAAGGTAAGTGTTCTCTCAAAAACTCAATTAAAAACTCTTCCCTGTTTTCTCCTTTATCCCCCTGATGATAAATAGAAGATGATTGCTCATATTTAGCTAAGATAGTTTTTTCAATAGATCTGAATAATTGTTTTAATGGCATACTGAACCTATTTTATTTTCAAGAATTATCATAACAATCATTTAAATAGCAGATGATATAACTTTCCAAATTCCCATTATTACCCCGATATACATGGAAACTTTCAATTTTCAACAATAGAAAAAAGCTTTTCCAATTTTTAGATTGCTCAATAGCTAGGCTACACTGTGGATCAATATCACTAACAAGATCTAATAAACTTAACAATAATATTTTCAAGCTATTAATCATCTGATTTACAGTTCGGGGATAAAAGTCAGCATGTCCTGCTACGGGCTCTGGTATTCGCATAATACTATCGTGATGACCAATACGATTTCTAAATGACTTAATTCTATTTAATGTATCTAAGATACTTTTTAAATGATTAGAATCAAAACCTTTCGTAGAGTGGGGAAATATTTCTTTCAGATATGGATTTATTAAGCTTCCTTTTTTCAACCATTCTAAGCGTTTGAGTAGACTCACCCAAAAACCAAAACTAACGGATGCAACTAGATCATCATGAGTGAACGAGGTTTTTCCTTTCTCAATATATTCACAAATTAAGTTTATAAAATTTTGTCTATCTTTTTTACTCAATTGAAATGATGAATGTAGATTATAGTTTCTAGCATCAGGATAAAAATCTCTTCCTGCCTGTTTGGCACTAAGCATATCTCGTTGAAGTGTATTAACTAAATTTTGTTGCTGACGACTGTCTACAATCCAATCATCCTGATTTGGATAACAATTCAAAGAGGCCATGGCTTTATGAATTTTACTGCGAAATATGACTTCAAAATCACATAAAATTAAAAATGCTTCAGCAGCTAAATCCTGATGCCACTGATAGACTCCTTGTGTCTCACTTTCAGAATTAACATTAAAAAAAGTTTGATAGGTCTGTTTTCTAGGTATTGGAATAAGTAATGACATTAAGGTAAATGATTGCATTCAATTCGAAATTGCGTTAAATTGTACACGTTAAGTCTTATTAATTACGGTTGATAGGACAAAAAAATTGAGTAAAAAGCCCGCTTAATAGTGGGCTTTTTGCTGTCTGCATGATATGCATTTAACATAAAATCTCTTATGCGAAATTTAGGTGTTATTCCATATAACGCCATTAAAAAGATCTTTATCTTTCTGCCTATTTTCTTCAGTCTTACTTTCCGTGCTTAAAAACTTTTCAAAATCGGTTAGTTGACCCTTAAAAGA
>JAGNSM010000193.1 GCA_017988045.1 Fusobacteriaceae bacterium | reverse complement strand
TTTATTATACCAAATACTGTCTATTTTTTCAACATAACAAAATTTGTCAAAAATTAAGAAAGTCCAGACACATGGCCTGGACAAAAATTTATCATATAGTCTTAAAAGGGGGGATATAAGATCTATAAGGATGTTAGTTATGTTGGTGCCTAGGAAAGGATTCGAACCTTCGACCGTTCGGGTATGAACCGAATGCTCTAGCCAACTGAGCTACCTAGGCTGACAAAGTGGTGCCTGGGGCGGGAATCGAACCCGCACGATCAAAGAGATCACAGGATTTTAAGTCCTGTGCGTCTACCTATTCCGCCACCCAGGCATATATCGTTGCACAAAAGAGATTATACTTTTTTTGCTATACTTTGTCAATATTTTTTTTAAGTTTATACTATTTTTATAATTCTTTCAAAAATATAATTGTTTTTTTATATAAATTTTAATTTTTCCATCTTCTATGGAACCACATCCACTGTTCTGGATATTTTGTTATTAATTCTTCAAATTCATTTATCATTATTTGAGTATTTACTTCCACATCTTTTTTCAAATCATTTGTTTTTTGAATATCTAATATCTTATCAAAATAAATAGTATTAACATTGTTTTCATCCAAAATATTATGTACCAATACAACTGGTGAACCATATTTTAAAGATAATGTTGCTACCCCTGTAGAAGCCTTTGTTTTTCTTCCAAAAAACATTACTTCTGCTCCATCATCATAATGATCACTGAATAAGCAAAGTATTTTATTGTTTTTCAGAGCTTTTACTAGCTCTTTCGTTGCTGAAGAACCTTTATAAATAATTTTTACTCCCGTTCTTTTTCTATTATCATTCATATATTTATCAAGAAGTAGATTTTTCTGTTTTTTAACAACATCATATAACTCGTTATTTAAAGCTATCTTTTGCATTGTCTCAAAGCTTCCCATGTGAAGTGAAGCAAGAATAACTCCTTTATTTTGTGCTTTAGCTTGTTCAAACAATTCATAATTATGATATTTAACTTTGGTATCATCTCCACAAGTGTCTGGTACCCATAATGACATCATAAACGTCTTAATCATTACCTTATAGCTTTCTTTTGCTATTCTTATAACTTCTTTTTCTTCTTTCTCAGGAAAAGCCTTTCTTATATTATCAAGAGTAACTTCTCTTCTTTTTTTGATTATAAAATATGCTAAAAGTGCCAAACCCTCTGCAAATTTATACCTAAAACTTTCTGGTGTTTTCATAAGTATCCATTTAAAAGTTTTTATGAAAAACATCTCTACTTTAAATCTAAACATTTTATCCCTTCTTTCTTCCAAAACTGATTTTAACATAGAAATAATTTTTCTTCAAGATTAATCTATGTATTGAATAGAATTTTGGACAATAAAAAACTAGCCCGAAAGCTAGTTAAATTTTTTATACTAATTCAAATTGGTCTTTACCAACTGCACATAATGGACATACCCAATCTTCAGGCACATCTTCCCAAGAAGTTCCTGGTGCTACTCCACTATCTGGATCTCCTATTTCTGGATCATACACATATCCACATACTACACATACCCATTTTTCCATAATTTTATCCTCCTATTTTGTTGTTAATTCTGGATTTTCTAGATTTACATTAGAAACTCTTTGTCCCATTTCTCTATCAAGCATGAAAAGTCCTGGTCCTTTACCTTCTATCATTCTTAATTGATTAAGAATCTTTAAAACAGTTGCTTCTTCTTCTACCTGCTCTCCAATAAACCATTGTAACATATTTATTGTAGCATAATCATGCTCTTCATGAGCAACTGCAAGTACATTGTTAATGCTATCAGTTATAAAACATTCATGTTTATGAGTTTCTTCAAATACTTCAATAATACCATTCCACACATTTTTAGGTTGAGCTATTGCTTTTAGCTCCACTCTTCCACCTACATTACTCAAATAATTGAATATTCTTATAGCATGTGCCATTTCCTCTTGATATTGTACCTTCATGTGATGAGCAAATCCTGGTAAATCAGTGCTATCAAAATATGCTGACATAGAAAGATACAAGTACGCAGAGTAAAACTCTCTGTTTAACTGTTCATTTAGTATTTCTTCTACCCTCTTCTTTAACATGAACCCTCCTTAAAAGTTACTATTTTATTATTTAGTCCCTTTCCATAAACCATGTAAGTTACAGTATTCTCTAGCAACTACTACATCACCTTTTTCTACTTCAAAGCTTGCTTCTGGTTTATCTGTTGGACTTAAATATTTTCTGTAAACTCTATTTCCCACAGTTAACTCAATAAATTGAATCCAATGTGCTTCTGTCATAGGATGATCTACTGTTTCTCCTACTTTTACCAAGTATCCATTTTCTGTTTCTATTATAAATGGTACATGTTTTTCAGTTGATGAATCTGCTGTTTTTTCTTCCAAAACTTCAAAACCATCTACTGTTGTTGTTCCTGCTACTACTTCCAATAAAATATCGTCTTTTTTTAATAATAAATTTGCCATTAAAAATCACTCCTTATTAAGATTGTCTTTATAAATATTCAAGGTTATTTACTTTTTCCTCTTATATTTTTTTCTTTTCTAAGCAGTTTTTACAGATACCTTTGAAGTATAAATGATGCTCATTAATTTGAAATTCATTTAAAGATTCAAAATTAATATTTTCTGGATCAATATCTACATCTATAACACATCCGCAAGTTTCACACTTAAAATGTCCATGAAAATTGATGTCTACATCGTACCTTGTCTCATTTTCTTCAATAACTATAACAACTGCAATTTGCTTCTCAATAAATAGATTTAATGTATTATATACTGTTGTTTTTGACAAAGTTGGTATCTCATCGACTAAAGATTTATATATCATGTCTACTGTTGGATGATTTTTATGTTGCATTAAATATTCAAATACTTTAATACGTTGGTATGAAGGTTTTATGTCATGACTTTTTAAATAATCTCCTATATTCTCTATATAAACTTTCATCATCACACCTCCTGTTTAATTTTGTAATCATTTCATTTTTGATTATATTACTTATGCGTGGATTTGTCAATAACAAAATTAAGTAATTATTCAAATATTTTTTAAACTTAATTTAGATAACAATCATTATAAATTTAAAAATCTGCTGGAAAAACTATTCCTGCATCTTTTCTAGCATTTGTTAGAACTTCCATTACTATTAAAGAATGATTTAGGTTCTCATAACACTCTTCAAATGATTTTTCTTTAAGCATTTTTTCAAACGCTACAAATTCATTAATCATACGATTTTTATTACTGTCTCCGTTATATACTTCAATATCTTTGTCTACTTTATACTCCACAGATTTTGCTACTCCTGCTGGAGAAGTAAGCTTAATATATCCCTTTATCCCCTGTACTGTAGCGTGACTTGGACTTTCTGAATCTTTCGCTCCGCAACAAACAGCACTAAACCCATCATAACTCAAAACCAAAATTCCAGAAGTATCTATTCCATTAAATCCCAAATTAGCAGTATATTTTATTGATTTGGGTCTTCCAAAAAGTCCTA
>JAGNSM010000013.1 GCA_017988045.1 Fusobacteriaceae bacterium | reverse complement strand
AAGAAATGGAGTTTTATATGAAAGAAGAATGGAGTTTTGAGATTGTTAAGTTATTCAAAGTATTATTATTTATAATATTTATTAAAGAAATTCGTGTAGGTTATTTTAAAGGATTTTGGAGTTCTTTAAAAAGCGTGTTAAAAGAGTATAAATGGATTATATTTTTTTACTTAGCAGCAGTGTTACTTATAATGAAATTTATTGATGAACCAGTAGTGAATTTTTGGCAAACAAAGTACTTTCAAAAAAGATATTTTTATTATCCGGGAATTACGGGGAACCTTCTTGGAAATGGAGAGTATCTATATAGCGGATTGATTGTAGTAATTTTGATAGCTAAAATTTTTAAGAAAAATGATTTATCTAAAAGATTTTCTTTAGCAATGGTTACTTCAGTAATTGGAGGGTTAACAAACAGTTTTTTTAAAGCGGTATTTAAAAGAGTAAGACCTCCCGTTTATGATATTCCCCACGCATTTAATTTTAAAAATATTACAGACAAGTTAGATGGAGATTACTCAATGCCATCGGGGCATGCTTCAGTTGCGGCAGCAGCATTTTTTACTTTGGCAATTACTGAAAAAAATAAATTTTTAAAAATAATATATTGTATTTTACCTTTCATAACAGCATATGCTAGAGTTTATTTTACTAAACATTGGACAAGCGATGTAAGTTTATCTATTTTATTGGGATTTATATTTTCAAATGTAGTTTATAGAACTTATAGAAAGAAGGTGTAATAAAAAGATGTTGCCTATTTGGGAATTTGACGCAATTTATTTTATGTATATATTAATGTTTTTCGTCTTTGTTTATATGATAAAAAATAGCTATTTCAAAGGAAGTATTAGAGCTTTCTTTATTGAAGTGATAAAACAAAAGAAATTGATTTTAATTGTTTTTGTAATAATTGCTCTAATTATTTTTACTTTAGATAAAAGTGTTTCAATATATTTTAAAAATAATGTTATTGAAGATGGAATTTTAAACAAAATTGCTACTTTCGGAAATAATTTAGGAAATGGAAAATATTTGTATAGTTTTTTAATCTTTTTTGGAATGATAGCTTTAATTATTAATGAAAAATCAGCAAGGATATTTTATATATCTTTTGCTTCTGGGATATTTACTGGAGTTTTAAATCAAATTTTGAAAATTTTAATAGTTAGACAAAGACCGTACGAATCATATAATCCTTTTCTAATATTTGCTCATAAAAAAGCAATTTTGGAAGGGAAATATATAACTCATATTTATGATTCAACATATTATTCAATGCCTTCAGGACATACTATAACATTAACAGGGATATTTTTAGTGTTTGCTTTACATATAAAAAATAAATTTTTAAAAGCTATATTTTTTCTTATTCCATTAACTACTGCTTTTGGAAGAGTTTATGTCCAAAAACATTGGTTAAGTGATGTAATTTTTGCTTATTTAATAGGCTATATTGTGGCAAAGACTATTTATAATTTAAATAAAAACAAATTGAGATAAAAATGGAGGAGTTATGTATAAATTATTGGCATTAGATTTAGACGATACACTTTTAAATGATAAAGGTGAAATTTCTGAAGTAAATAGGAAGGCAATATTGAAAGCTCAAAAAAAAGGAATAAAAATAGTTCTTGCTTCAGGGAGACCTACAGGAGCAATGACAAGATTTATTGAAGAGTTGGAGCTAGATAAAAATGGAGGATACATAGTATCTTTTAATGGCGGAGAAATAATAAACTGTGAAACTAGAGAATCAGTTTTTAAAAAGGCTTTGACTATAAAAGAGATTCACAAAGTATATGATGCGTCTAAAAAACATAATTGTTCAATTATTACATATAGAGGTGATAATATTGTTTCTGAAACTATGGATGAATATATTGGGGTAGAAGTAGAACTTACAAAAATGCCTTTAATTCAAGAAAATTCTTTTAAAGAAGCAGTAGACTTTGAAGGAGTGAAATGTATAGTTTTACAAGAACCAAGTTATTTGAAAAAAGTTGAAAAACTAATGAAAGATGAGTTTAGTGATTTAAGTATTTCTATATCAAAACCGTTTTTCTTAGAGATAACAGCTAAAGGAATAGATAAAGGACATACAATAGGTAAATTAGCAGAGAGTTTGAATATATGTCAAGATGAAGTTATAGCATGCGGAAATGCTGAAAATGATTTGAGCATGATTAAATATGCAGGATTAGGTGTATGGGTAGCTAATACAGCATCAGAACTTCATAAGTATGGGCAAGATGTAGTTGCAAGTAATGAAGAAGATGGAGTAGCTGAATTAATAGAGAAATACCTGCTATAATTCTTTACAAAATATAAGATTTATGATATTATATGTTGAATCTTTTCTCAGTTATTAGTTTGCCATAACTTTTTACTTAGATAAGATATTAAATATTTAGGAGGAACACAAATGGCATTAAGAAACAAACAAGATATCGTAGTAGAATTTGGAAAAAATGCACAAGATACTGGAGCTACTGAAGTTCAAATAGCTATATTATCTGATAAAATCCAACATTTAACTTCACACATGCAAATGCACAAAAAAGATTTTCATTCAAGATTAGGATTATTAAAAACAATCGGGAAAAGAAGAAGACTTTTAAACTATTTAAAAAACAACGATTTACAAGGATACAGAACATTAATCGAAAGATTAGGAATCAGAAAATAATTGAAGACGGGATTAATTCCCGTTTTTTTATTATAAATTTTTAAAATTTAGGAGGACAAAATGGAATATTTAATTGATTTACATGTTCACTCAAATGCTTCATCACATGCTTACAGTACAGTTGAGGAGTTGATAGCGGCTGCTAAAAATAAAGGATTAAAAGGGTTTGCTTTGACAAATCATGGACCTATACTTCCAGATTCGCCTAGACATTGGCATTTTGGGAATTTAAAAGTACTACCTGACAATATAAATGGAATAAGACTTTATAAAGGAATCGAAGCAAATATAATTTCATATGAAGGTGAAACTGATTTGCCATTAGAGTATTATGATGGTTTAGAGATTGTCTTAGCTGGATTTCATAGCTTAACACCCTATAGTGAAGAAAGTACATTTGAGCAAAATACACAAACTATATTAAATGTAATAAAAAATGGAAAAGTAGATATTCTTGCACATTTAGGAAACCCTAAATATCCTTTAGATTATGAAAAAGTAGTGAAATATGCAGCAGAAAAAAATGTAGCTATAGAAATTAATAATAGCTCATTTGAAAAAAGTAGAAAAGGTTCTGAGAAGAATTGCTTAGAAATATTAAAACTTTGTAAAAAATATGGAAATTATGTATCTATAGGAAGTGATACTCATTTTTCTATGAATATAGGAAATTTTAGTAAAGCATATATCATTTTTGAAGAGGTAAATATTGACGAAAATAAGATTTTAAATAGTAGTTTTGAAGTATTGGATAATTTTTTGAAAAGTAGAAGATAGACTCTTCTACTTTAATATTATAAAAGTTCTAGAAAACTATACAAAATGAGGAAATTACTTTATTTTTCATATAAAAAATGTTATAATTTTAAGGAATAGTGGTGCGATAGAAAGTAGTAAGTGGTAAGTACTAAAAAATTAGTATTTGTCTCTTATTATTTCCGTTGCACCTCTAAAATAAAAAATATTGGAGGATAAATGTTTAACGAAAAAGAAATTAGCATGGATCTTGGTGGAAGACCACTAAAAATATCAACAGGTAAAATAGCTAGACAAGCTGGAGGGTCAGTAATTCTTGAATATGGAGAAACTGTACTTTTAGTAACTGCTACAAGAAGTAAAAATCCAAAAGTTGGAATAGATTTTTTCCCATTAATGGTTGATTATATTGAAAAATTTTATGCAGTAGGTAAAATGCCAGGTGGATTTATAAAAAGAGAATCAAGACCATCAGTTGAGGCAACATTAATCGGAAGATTAGTAGATAGACCACTTAGACCATTATTTCCAGAAGGGTTCTACAATGATACTCATGTTGTTATTACAACATTATCTTATGATGGAATTAACTTGCCTGAAACAATAGCGGCAACAGGAGCTTCATTAGCTTTATCAATATCAGATATTCCATTTAATGGACCAGTTGCAGGAGTAATTGTTGGATATGTTAATGGAGAATATATATTAAATCCTTCAAAAGAAGTTCTTGAAAACTGTGATATATTCTTGTCAATTGCTGGTACAAAAGATGCAATAACAATGGTAGAAGCTGGAGCAAAAGAAGTTTCTGAAGAAGTTATGTTGGGAGCTATAATATTCGGACATGATAGAATAAAAGAAATTTGTGCTTTCCAAGAAGCTTTCATTGAATTAGTTGGGAATAAAGAAAAATTTGCTTTTGAAGTAAAAGAACCTTTAGCACAAGTTAAAGAGTTTGTTGATGCTGCAGAAGAAAGAATTAAAGAAGCAGTATTAACTGTTGGGAAACAAGCTAGAGAAGAAGCTTTAGAGCTTATTGAAGAAAAACTTTTAGAAGAGTTTACAGTTAAAGCTTTAGAAGGAACAGAAGCTGAAGAATTAGATAAAGAATTATTAAAAGAATTTAAAAAATATTTTGAAGTAGTTTTAACTAAAGTTGTTAGAGGTTCAATACTTTATAACAAACATAGAGTAGATGGAAGAACAACAAAAGAAATAAGACCTCTTGATGTTGAAATAGATATATTACCAAGAACGCATGGTTCTGCATTATTTACAAGAGGAGAAACACAAGCATTAGTTATAGCAACTCTTGGAACAAAAGATGATGAACAAATAGTTGATGGACTTGATGAAGAAATCAAGAAAAAATTCTATTTACATTATAACTTCCCAGCATACTCTGTAGGAGAAGCTGGATTTATGAGAGCACCAGGTAGAAGAGAATTAGGACATGGATCACTTGCTGAAAGAGCTTTAAGATATGTTATGCCAAGTGAAGAAGAATTCCCTTATACAGTTAGATTAGTATCAGAAATTACTGAATCAAATGGTTCATCATCACAAGCTTCAATTTGTGGAGGATCATTAGCATTAATGGCTGCAGGAGTTCCAGTAAAAGCACCAGTTGCAGGAATTGCAATGGGACTTATTAAAGAGGGAGACGACTTCGTAGTATTAACAGATATTATGGGAATAGAAGATCACCTTGGAGATATGGATTTTAAAGTAGCAGGAACAAAAGTGGGAATAACTGCTTTACAAATGGATATAAAAATATCAGGAATTAGTAGAGAAGTAATGGATATAGCTCTTAATCAAGCACTTGAAGCTAGATTAGAAATTTTAGAGAAAATGAATTCAGTTATAGCTGAACCAAAATCAGAAATTTCTTCATATGCACCAAGAATTCATACATTAACTATACCTACTGATAAAATAGCTACATTAATTGGACCAGCAGGAAAAAATATTAAAGCAATTATTGAAGCTACTGGAGCAAAAATTGATATAGAAGATACAGGTAAAGTAGCTATATTTACAAATGATGGAGATATGTTAAAAGAAACAGTAAAATTAATAGATGCTTTAATTAAAGATGTTGAAATAGGTCAAGTATACTTAGGAAAAGTAACTAAAGTAATGAAATTTGGTGCTTTCATGGAAGTATTACCTGGAAAAGAAGGATTGCTACATGTTTCAGAAATTGATGTAAAAAGAGTAGAAAATGTAGAAGCTGTCCTTAAAGAGGGAGATGAATTTGAAGTTAAAGTTATCTCTATAGAAAAAGGAAAAGTAAATTTAAGTAGAAAAATTTTGTTAGTAGCAGAAAATAACTAAAAATTTTATATAAAAGGGTGAAGCGTCCTACGCTTCATCTTTTTATAATTAATAATTAATGTTTTAGCTTTGTAAGGGAGTATAAATGAAATTAGCTTTAATAAGTTTAGGTTGTAGTAAAAATTTAGTAGATAGTGAACACTTTTTGGGAATACTTATTAATAAAAAAGGTTTTGAATTTACAGAAATATTGGAAGATGCAGATTTAATAATTGTAAATACTTGTGGATTTATTGGAGATGCTAAACAAGAATCAATAGATACTATTTTAGAAGTAGCTCAATTAAAAGAGAAAAAATTAAAAAAATTAATAGTGGCAGGTTGTCTTGCTCAAAGATATGCGGCAGAACTTATGGAAGAACTTCCTGAGGTAGATGCAATAATTGGAACTGGTGATATAGATAAAATAGAAGCAGTAGTTGATGATATTTTTAGAGAAAAAAGAGTAATTAGAAGTGATTCTTTAGAATTCTTGGCGAATGCAGCAACAGAAAGAATATTAACTACACATCCTCATACAGCGTATTTAAAAATTGCTGAAGGTTGCGATAGAAAATGTACTTACTGTATAATACCAAAATTACGTGGAAAATTAAGAAGTCGTTCTATTGAAGATATAGTAGAAGAAGCAAAAAAACTTTCAGCTATGGGAGTAAGAGAGCTTAACCTTCTTGCTCAAGAAACTTCTGAATATGGAATTGACAGATATGGAGATAAATCACTGGCTAGATTATTAAGAGAGTTAGTGAAGGTAGAAGGAATAAAATGGATTAGAAATTATTATATGTTTCCAAACTCAGTTACAGATGAGCTAATAGAAACAATAAGAGATGAAGAAAAAGTATGCAGTTATTTTGATATATCTATTCAACATGTTGCATCAAATGTACTTCAAGCTATGAAAAGGGCTAAAGATTCTACTCAAATAAAAGGTGTTTTAGCTAAAATTAGAAAAGAAATACCAGATGCTTCTATAAGAACAACAGTAATCGTTGGTTTCCCAGGGGAGACAGAAGAAGATTTTATTGAGTTAAAAGAGTTTATAGAAGAATTTAAATTTGATTATGTAGGTGTATTCAAATATTCTAGAGAAGAAGATACAGAAGCTCATGATTTACTTAATCAAGTAGATGATGAAACAAAAGAAAGAAGATATGTTGAACTTGTTAATTTACAAAGTCAAATAGCAGAAAATAAAAATAAACAATATATTGGGAAAGAAATAGAAGTAATGATAGACAGTATTTCTAGTGAATCAGAATTTATGCTTGAAGGAAGAACAAAGGGTCAAGCATTAGAAATAGATGGAAAAGTTCTTACTAATGATGGAACAGGAAAACCTGGAGAAATAGTAAAAGTATTAGTAGAACAAAATTTTGAATATGATTTATTAGGACCTATAATAAGAAACGAGGATAATTAATTATGAAAATGAATATAGCAAATAGACTGACAATTTTAAGAATTTTATTAATAGTTCCTTTTATAATAATTTTAGTATGGAAATCAGATCAATTTTCATATAGACTAATTGCATTTGTTATATTTGCCATAGCATCATTAACGGATTTTCTTGATGGATATTTAGCAAGAAAATTTAACTTGATAACAAACTTTGGAAAGTTAATGGATCCACTTGCAGATAAAATATTAGTACTTTCATCATTGCTTATATTTGTTGAGTTAAAGTATGTTCCAGCTTGGATGGTTATAGTTATTATTACTAGAGATTTCCTTATTAATGGTATACGTTCACTTGCAGCTTCAAAAGGGCATGTGCTACCAGCAGGTTATCTTGGAAAAGTAAAAACAACTACTCAGATGATAGCTATATTACTAATTATACTTTTAGGTAGAAGTCCATATAATTTTTATATAATGCTAATACCAGTTTTCTTTACTATTTGGTCGGCATTAGTATATATTAAAGAAGGAAAAAATTATTTTAATGATTAAGAGAAAGCTTAGCTTTCTTTTATTCATATATACGATAAAATAGAATGGGGTGGAGTGTATGGTAGTAGGGTTTATTGGAGCAGGGAATATGGGTGGAGCATACATAAACGCTCTAAATAAAGAACTATATTTTTATGAAACAAATAAAGAAAGAATTAAAGAATTAGAAGAAAATACACTTGGAAAAGGTGTGGAAACTTTAAAAGAATTAGTGGAAAAAAGTGATATATTAGTTTTAGCAATAAAGCCTCAAATACTAGATAGAGTTTTAGACGATTTAAAAGAATTAAATATAAAAGATAAAGTTTTAGTTACTTTAGTTGTAGGAGTTAAAATTGATTATTATCAAAAAAAATTGGGGAATATAAAAATAGTTAGAGTTATGCCTAATACTCCAGTTCAAGTAAAAATGGGAGTAGCAGGAGCGACTTTTGTAGGATTAAATAAAGAAGAAAAATCTGAAGTTTTAGATATGCTTGAAAGTTGTGGAATAGTCTTAGACTGTGATGAAAGTAAATTAGATGCAATAACGGCAATTTCTGGAAGTGGACCTGCCTATGTATTCTTATTGATTAATGCTCTTGCAGATGGTGGAGTTAGGTTAGGACTAAGCAAAAAAGAAGCTGTAGAAATAGCAAGCCAAACATTCTTGGGAGCAGCTCAAATGGTTTTAGAAACAGGATTACATCCTGAAGTGTTAAAAGATATGGTAACTTCACCTGGAGGAACAACAGCTCAAGGGTTAGCTAAAATGGAAGAATATAGCATGAGAAGTGGAATGATTGAAACTGCAAAAGCAACATATGAAAAAGCAAAAGAGTTAGGAAGAAAGGATTAACTATGATAGCAAGTATTTTATTAATAATAATAAGAGTTATTGAAGTTTTAGTTCTGATTAGAATCGTATTATCTTGGATAGCTCCATCAAGAAATGAATTTACAGAATTAGTTTACAATGTAACAGAGCCTCTTTTAGCGCCTTTTAGATTTAGAGTACCTTTGGGGCATATGTACTTGGATATTGCTCCGATAGTTTTGTATTTCGTACTAGGATTGGCGAAAAGACTGATTTTTTATATTTTTTAATTATTTAGAGTCTGAAAAGGCTCTATTTTTATACAAAAATAAAATTGGGAGGGAAAATGAAAAAAATAAGATGGGGAATTATTGGACTTGGAAATATTGCAAATAAATTTGCACAAGCAGTTACTAAAATGCAAAACACAGAACTTGTGGCAGTTGCTTCAAGGACAAAAGAGAAATCTGAACATTTTGGAAATAATTATGGAGTAGCAAAAGAGAAATGTTATGGAACTTATGAAGAAATTGTAAAAGATAATGATGTAGATGTAATTTATATAGCTGTACCTCATTCAATGCATAAAGAATTATCAATTTTGTGCCTAAAAAACAAGAAAGCAGTCTTATGTGAGAAACCAGTAACATTAAATGAGGAAGAAGCGGTAGAAGTTATAAACTGTGCTAAAGAAAACGAGACTTTTTTTATGGAAGCAATGAAAACGAGATTTTTACCTGTACATAAAGAAGTTAAGAGAATGGTAGAAGATGGAGAAATTGGAGAAGTAAGATTGATTCAAGCAGATTTTGGGTTTTATACAGAATTTGATGAAAAGAATAGATTATTTGATTCAAAACTAGGTGGTGGAGCTTTATTAGATGTAGGAATATATCCAATTTCATATGGAACATGGCTTATGGGAGGAGAACCTGTAGATGTTAAAAGTAATGTTTTTATAGGAAAAACAGGTGTAGACGAAAATGTTTCTGCAATACTAAGTTATGAAAATGGAAGAGAAGTTAATACATATGGAGCTATTAATCTGAATACAGTAAGAGAAGCTAATATTGTAGGAACAAAAGGAACTTTAAGAGTTCCAAGATTTTCTAGTGGTGAAAAACTAATTATTAATATGAATGGGAAAGAAGAAGTAAAAGAATTTCCTTTTGCTATAAATGGATTTGAATATCAAATAGAAGAAGTAAATACAGCACTTAGAAATGGTAAATTAGAAAGTGAAATAATGAGTTGGAATGAATCAATTACGGTTATGAGAACATTGGATAAAATAAAAAAATAAATTTTAAAAAATAAGAAGGAAAGATAAAAATAGAGAGTAAAACAGATTAGAACATCTTCCTTAGTTCTATTATTTGACTACATCCCCAATGTATGAAAAGAGCAGGTTCCCCAAGCCTGTTCTTTTTATTTGAGAAAATATAATAAGTACAAATTTGTGATGATATAATAAGTGAATAAAGAGGAAATAAACTTTATTATGGTAATAATATTTAGATTGAAAAATAAGCAATCGTGAAATAATCATTTTAGGAGGAATAATTATGAAAATTAAAGCCAAATTGCAATCAGGTTTTGGAATTGTAGGATTTTTATTTGCTATAACTATTTTATTTATGCTATATTCCTTTAATAAATTTAATAACAGTTTGAAGTTTATTACAGATGTAAAGATGAAAGGGTCAATGAGTATCGCTAATATGAATACTCAAACATCAAACCATATGATACAGGCTTTTATGCATTCTACGACAAGTAGTGAGTCAGAAATGGCAAAGGTAGAAGGAGAAATAAAAAGGCTAAATGGAATAATTGAAGCTGAAATGAAAGTATATGAACCCTTAATGACTAATAATATTGAAAAAGATTTGTTTAGTAAATTTAAAGTAGATTATGCAGAGTATCAAACTATTTTTAATGAGTTTTTAAACTTATCTAAAGCTAATAAAAATGAAGAAGCTCAAAATTTAATAAAAAATAAATTAACACCTATTTTTAATAAATATAGTAGCGAATTAGATGCAATAGTTGCAGATACAAAGTTTACATCAGAACAAACTAAAAAGGAAATAGCAAATGAATATAAAAAAATAATCATAGAAATTACTGTAGTAAGCCTAATTATTATAGTTTCTTTTGTGGTAATAATAATTTTAATTACAAAGTCTATAGTAGGTCCTGTCAACGTTGTAACTAATTCTTTGAAGGACATTTCAGAAGGAGAAGGAGATCTAACGAGACGTCTTGATATTAAATCGAAAGATGAAATAGAAATATTAGCAAAATATTTTAATATTTTTGTTTCTAATTTGGATAAAATATTTGGAGATATAAAAAAATCTAGTGAAAGTGTAGCAAGTGCAAGTACAGAAATTTCTGCACAAATGACTTTAGTAGCTAACGGAGTAATAGTACAAGCTGAAAAAAAACATAGTTTAGAAGAAGATTTCAATAAAATGAGAGATCAAATGAGCAATATTATAGATAGTGTAAGAAATCAAGTAGCAGGAACTGAAGAAATGTCGAGTACAATTACAGAGATGTCAGGAACAATAAATAGCGTTTCAAATAATACAGATGCTACAATGAAGCTATCAGAAGTATCAGCTGAATCTGCAAAAGAAGGTGTAAAAATTGTTACTGAAATAATAGAAAGCATGAATAAGATGGAACAAATAACAGGACATATGGATAAAATGATTGAAGGAGTTCAAGGAATAGCACAACAAACCAATCTTTTAGCACTAAATGCAGCAATAGAAGCAGCTAGAGCTGGAGAAGCAGGGAAAGGCTTCGCAGTAGTTGCTGATGAAATAAGAAAGCTAGCAGAAACATCTAATAAGTTTACAGATAGCATTGCAAAAATGGTTCAAGAAATAAGAACGGCAGGAAAAGTAAATATGAGTTTATCTACTAATGCAGGTGATAAATTAAAAGAAATAGATGAAAAAGTTTCAAGAACAAATTTTGAAATAACAGATATAGGAAAAGCAATGGAAGAACAGGCTGTAGCGGTAAGTGAAGTAGCAACTGTAGTTCATAATCTTTCAGATGCAAGTGCTGAAATTGAAGTTAAGTCTGCTGATCAAATTGAATTATTAGAATTAGGAAATGAGAGTTTAGAGGAAATATCAAGATTAATAGATGAAACAACAGCTTCAACACAAGAAACAGCAGCAGCTTCAGAAGAATTATCAGGTTTAGCAGAAAAACTTAATGATTTAGTTGGAAGTTTTAGAACAAGTAGTATATAGAATTTATATATGAGTTTAATTAATTTGTTCTAACTATTTAGGAATAATAATCTAATAATTTGAATAAATGGCGGAAAAATCCAATTTTCCGCCTTATAAATATTTTTGATATAACAGAAATTTTATTTAGCAAGGTTGAGGTGAACATATGATAATAGATATGCATTTTTTAGTATTTTTTTCAGTATTAATTTCATTTATAATAGCTATTGTATTTTCACTGCAATATTTCTTAATAAAAAGTTCATATAAAATTGGATTTGGTTATTTGGCATTGGGTTCAATTTTTAACTTGTTTGGGATGATATTCGTTTTAATTAGAGATATCCCAAATTTATGGATTATCTCTATAATAGGCAATAATTTTTCTTTTATTTTAGGGGCATTATTAATTTATATAGGAATTAGAAAAAATTATGGACAATATAGTTTTAAGAGATGGCATTATATATATGTATCTGTTTTTATTGGAATAATAATTTACTTTACATTGGTTAACAACTATTTGAATGTAAGAATGACTATTAATTCTGTAGCATTAGGAATTTTACATTTAATAATAGTATTGGAACTTTATAAGACTAGACATGAATTTACTAAAATAACTTCCTTGTTCTTAGCTTTCTTATTTACATTTTATACTGCTTTTGATTTTACAAGAGCAATTCATTATTTAATAAAAGAAGAAGTACAGATATTTTCTACTTCAAATATGCAAATTACAACATATTTTATTTATATAATTTCTAATATATTATCAACTTTTGGGTTTATATTGAATTTGAATCAAAGATTAAATGAAGAAAACAATGAAACTAAAAATAATTTAGAAATTATCTTTAATACTACTCCAGATGCAGTTGCTGTAACAACTTTAGAAAATGGTACTTTTATTGCAGCGAATGAAGGGTTTAGTAGTGAAACTGGATATAAATCAAGCGAATTAATAGGAAGTTCAATACTTGAATTAGGAATTTGGAAGAATAATGAAGATAGAGAAAAGTTTATAAAAAATATATTGGATAATGGATTCATAGAAAATATGGAAATGGAATTTAGACGTAAAAATGCTACAACATTAACTGGACTCATGTCCGCAAAAGTAATAAAGTTAAGTGGGAAACCACATATTGTAAGTATTACAAGAAATATAAGCTATCGAAAAGTAATAGAAAATAAACTTAAAGAAAATGAAAATTTTCTAGCTGGAGTAATAGAAAATAATGGAGCTATAATATATGTTAAAGATTATGAAGGAAGATATAAACTTGTCAATAAGAAGTGGGAAGAAGTTACAGGATTTAAACGAGAAGAAATAATAGGGAAAAAGGATGTAGAGTTATTTAAAAATGGATTGGGAGAAGAGTTTCACACTACAGATCTCTTAGTTATGAATTCTGGAAATGTTGAAGAAAGAGAAGAAGAGTTAATAAATGAGTCAGGGCGAAGATACTTTCTTTCGATAAAGTTTCCTATTAAAAATGGAGATAATAATATAATAGGGGTATGCGGACTTTCTACAGATATTACAGAAAGAAAAAGACATGAAGTTGAGATTAAGGAAATGGCTGAACAACTTGAAATAGAAAGAAATTATGCTCAAGCAGAGGCAATAACAGATGGATTAACAGGACTTTATAACAGAAGATATTTTGATAATATATTAAGGAAAGAATTTTATAGATTAAAAAGAACAGGAGAACCTTTATCTCTTATAATGATTGACATAGACTATTTCAAGAACTATAATGATACATATGGTCATTTGGAAGGAGACAATTGCTTAAAACTTGTGTCTACCAGTATAAGAAAAAAAGTAACAAGAACAACAGATATTGTTGCAAGATACGGAGGAGAAGAATTTGTAGTTGTTTTACCCATGACTAATGAAACAGGAGCATTAAAAATTGCAGAAAATATTAGACAAGAAGTTGAAAATCTGAATTTGCCTAATAGTAGTTCAAAGATAAGTGATGTGTTAACCATAAGTTTAGGTGTCACAACAGCCCTTAGAATGATAGTAGAATCTCCAAATCAAATTATTCATCTTGCAGATGATGCGTTATACAAAGCAAAGGAAAATGGAAGAAACAGAGTAGAAAAATCAGTATTAAAATATATTAAAGATAGTGATAAGTTGAATTTTTCGGAACTTATATGGAATAAATCAGATGAAAGTGGAAATGAAAAAGTTGATAGCCAACACAAAAGTTTAATAAATGGAGCAAATAAGTTAATAAATGCTATTAATTTGAAATTGGGAAAAGAGAAATATTTAAGTATAGTAGAGGAATTGTTAAAAGAAATAGCAATTCATTTTGAAGATGAGGAAGATATCGTAAAGAATACAAAATTTCCTTATTTAGATAATCATAAGTTATCACACATTAATTTGGTAGAAAAAGCAAAAAGAATAGTAGAAAAAGTGGAAAATGATGAAATGAACCCAGATGAGATTATTGCATATTTAACTTATGATGTAGTAGCTCAACATATGGAGATTGAAGATAAACTTTATTTTCCATATTTAGTAGATTAGATTTTTTTAAAATTAAAGTAACTACTTTTATAATAAATATCTTAAAATCAAAGCTTTAGAGGAGTCGCGAGGAGTAATCCTTGCGGTGGGTACGGGCTACGTCCCGCGAAATCTTCCATCTTACGCGACGAAGGCGCGCATAAAAAATTATAATTAAAGAGTTTTAGATGGCTGAGTAGTTACAATTAAAAATATAAAAGAGAGGGAGATGTAAAGTGAAAAAAATATTTTTTTTATTTGTGTTAATGATAGTACAAGTGTTCTCTAAGGAGTATAAAGCTCCATCAGAAAGTTATTCATTAGATTCATGGAAGTTTGAATCGCCAACAGGAGCAAATATTAAGGAGTTAAATGGATTTAGTTCTAAATATTTTTATTTGACAGATGATAATTTAATGTGTTTTGATATTGATAGTAATAATACAAGTACTAAATCTTTAAATAATGAAATTCGTCATTTGAGTAACTGGACTGTGAATAGTAGTCACTATTTAGAAGCTACTATGAAAGTAACTGCCAGTCCAAAACTTTATAAATTAGTGGTGGCACAAATTTATGGAATAAATGAAAATAATGGCGATGTTGCACCTCTATTAAGAGTTATGATTGAAAATGGTAATTTGTATGCTCATATAAAAAAAGATAAACAAAATAATGAAGTTATTTTATTAAAAGAAAACGTTATTGATACCTTCTTTACTATGAAATTAAAAGTTGAAGACAAAAAATTAAGTATTGATATTAATGGTCAAAAAACAATTAATAAAAATATTGGATTTTGGGATTATAAGAATTATTTTAAATTAGGAGCTTTTCCACAAGCAAAAATAGGAGATTTTACAGTTTCAGTTAAAAATTTATCAGTTTATTAGAGAGGGAAGAAATGCTTAATAAAGTACATCATATTGCAATAATATGTTCAAATTATGAAATTTCTAAAAAGTTTTATTTGGAAGTTTTGGGGCTAGAGATTATACAAGAAGTTTATAGGGAAGAAAGAGATTCGTATAAACTTGATTTGGCTTTAAATGGTGAATATATAATTGAACTTTTTTCTTTTCCAAATCCACCGAAAAGAGTTTCAAGACCAGAAGCAGCAGGTCTTAGACATTTATGCTTTGAGGTAGAAGACATTGAAAAAGAGGTAGAAATAATTAGAAGAAAAGAAGTAAATACAGAAGAAATAAGAATAGATGAATATACAGGGAAAAGGTTTTGTTTTTTCTCTGACCCAGACGGGCTTCCGATAGAATTTTATGAAAAATAAATAAAAAGCATTCTCAATATTTTATTGTGGATGCTTTTTTTGTTTTAAAAATCTTAAAAAAATGATAAAATAGATTTTAGATTATTCGTAAAAGAGGAGAAATATGAACTATATAGATATTATAAAAGAATTGTTGGTAAAAAATGAATTGATTGAGATAATAATAAGTGGTAAGGAAGAGAAAACAACTGAATATAATAAAATTTCAATAAAACCATTTTTGAAAGATGAAATTATATATTTTCAATTTGCGTATATTTATGATAAGAAAACAACTCATGAAAATATAGAGGCTGTGGAAACTATTGATAAATTGGTAGAAGATTTTGTAAATTTTAAACAGATGGTTATTTTTTCTAAATCAAATGACTATCAAGTTTTAAAAAATAAAAAAGGTGTAAAAGTTATAAAAAATAAAGCATCAAAAAAACAAGGAGAATTATTACATAATCGTAAAAAAAATTATATAATTCCTGAAGATGAACCTTGTAAATTTCTTGAAATATTAGGTGTAATGAATGAAAAAGGTAAAGTATTTAAGGATAAGTATGATAAATTTAGACAAATAAATAAATATTTGGAATTTATAAGAGATATAAAAGATGAACTTAACAAGAAAAAGAAAATAAGAATAGTGGATTTTGGGTCAGGAAAAGCTTATTTAACATTTGCGTTGTATTATTATATAAATGAGGTGTTAGGGGTAGAAGCGGAAATTACAGGAATAGACTTGAAAAAAGATGTAGTAGAATTTTGTAATGACACAGCTAAAAAATTAGAATATAAAAATCTTAAGTTTTTATGGGGAGATATTAAAACATTTACAGAGTTTGAAGGAATTGATATGATTGTTACTCTCCATGCTTGTGATATAGCTACAGATATGGCTATAGCTCACGGAATTAAATGGAAAAGTAGAATAATAATGGTAGTTCCATGTTGTCAGCATGAGATTTTTACTCAAATTAAAAATGAGTCAATGTCCCCATTATTGAAGCATGGAATTTTGAAAGAGAGAATTTCAAGTTTAGTAACTGATGCAGCTCGTGGAAACTTATTAGAAGTAGTAGGATATAATGTTCAATTTGTTGAATTTATAGACATGGAGCATACACCAAAAAATATAATGATAAGGGCAATTTATAATGGTCAAAAAAATGAAAAAGCATTAGTAGAATACATGAGATATAAAGAATTTTGGAGTATAGAACCTTACTTAGAAAAAAGTATAAAAGAATATTTGTAATACTAAGATTATCAGAGTATAATTTATTGATTGAATTATTCTTATATATTAAAGGGGAATTATGAAAAAAATATTTGTACTATTAATAATGATATTAAGTTTAGTAAGTTGTGCGGAGAAAAAAAGATTGATTCAAAAAACTCAAATTGGAAGAGCCCCAGCGAAATTAGCAATTTTGCCAAGCACAAATATTTCTAATGATATATTAGGAGGATTTGTAATAAGAAATCTTACATATAAAAAATTCCAAGAAAATTATAAGGGATATGAAGTGCAAGATATTGCTACTACAGATAGCATATTGATTTCAGAAGGAGTATCTGATGGAGGATTACTTAATCTTTTTACTCCTTTAGAGCTGTGTCAAATGTTAGGAGTAGATGGACTACTTTATATAGATATTTATGATATGGGAATGAAAATAACACCGTTTTATCATTCAAGATATATAGATGCCCAGTATAGGGAGTTTAATTTTTCAAAATTAGTATGGCAAAGACCAATAAAAATTGCTAATAGAGTAATGGATATTCATGGTGCATTGAATGCGATAAGCAATATTGCTAATGGCAATTTAGGTGATGCTTTTACAGATATGGCAGGAAATATGGCTATTCAAGGTTTAGTAAAATTGGGAACTGCAACTCTGTTTGAACATGAATTAAAACCAGAAATGCTTATGGTGACAGATGAAATGATTATTAATATGCCTTATGGTAGCGTAAATGATATGGAGTATCTAGAATCTGTTCATAATACCCTTATAAAGTTAGATAAACAAAAAGAAAAGAAAGAAGTTTTGACTTTTGGAGATGAAGAGAAGGTAGAAGAAGAGGAAATAACGATTACATCAAAGGGAATTAATGTTTTTTAAGCAGCTAATAGCTGCTTATTTTTTTTATATTGAATAGTAATGGAGAATACGATATTATGTAAGTGATTAAGGAGATGATAGACATGGATATAGTTCAGAAATTTCCAGCATTGGGATATAAAAATTTCAGATATTTTATTGCTGGACAGGGAGTTTCTCTTATAGGAACATGGATGCAGAGAATAGCGCAACAATGGGTTATCTACAAAATGACAGGTTCAGCAGTAAGTCTAGGGATGATAGGAGTATTCCAGTATACACCAATGCTTATTTTTTCACTTTTTGCAGGTTCATTAATAGAAAGATTTCCTAAAAAGAAATTCTTAATCTCTATGCAAATTTTTCAAACTATTCAGGCACTTATTCTTACAATTCTAATTTGGCAAAATTTAGCAAAACCTTGGCATATTATGATAATGGCGGGGATTCTTGGATTTATAAATGCATTTGATATGCCTGCAAGACAATCATTTTTTATGGATTTAGTAGGGAAAGATGCGATTCATAGTGCCATTGGGCTAAACTCTACTATTGTAAATATAGGAAAAATACTAGGCCCTGCAATAGGAGGATATTTTTTATCTGAATTTGGTGAAACAGTATGTTTTTTATTTAATACACTTAGTTTCTTAGCAGTTATTTATGGACTGATAAAAATAGATGGATTTGAAGAAAAGAGGGTTCCAAGAAAAATTAATATTTTAAAGGATAGTTATGAAGGACTTCTCTATGTAATGAAAAATAAAAAAATATTAGGTGTATTATGTGCGTTACTTGTTGTTTCAACAATTGCAATGAATAATGAAGTCATAATACCAGTATTTGCAAGGGAAGTATTAGGGCTAGATTCTAGAGGGTTTAGTTTTATGTATAGTGCATTAGGATTAGGGTCTTTAGTGGGAGCTTTAAAAAATGCCAGTAGAAAAAAAGCAGTTTTGGATTTAAAAATAATATATTTTGCAGGGGGGATAATTGGATTAGGATTATTTACACTTTCTTTTGTAAGTATTTATTTTTTTGTTTTAGCAATCTTATTTATTATGGGATACGCTACGGTTATTTTTATGAATTTTTGTAATACAACAGTTCAGCTAAATTCTAATGAAGAGTATAGAATGAGAGCAATTAGCGTTTATACCCTTATATTTACAGGAACAACACCTTTAGGAAATTTCTTGATTGGACATATTACAGAGTTATTTGGAGTAAAAATAAGCTTGATGATAGCAGGACTTTTAACGATGATTCTATTATTAATGTTTAAGAAATATTTTAAGAACATAAAATAAATAAAAGCCTTATTTACTATGCTATAGATAAATAAGGCTTTTATATTTTAAGGTTATTCTTTAGGAGTGTTATTAGATTTTGATATATATTTTTCTAAAACAGAAACTTTTTTATAAATCTCATTAATTCTATATTCCAAAGAAGTCAAAATCCAAAATTGAAAATGATTTACTTTTTGTTGTTCATGAATCATCCAAGCTATTTTTAATGATACTAGTAGTACACCAATTTCTACAGAAATTATAAATCCAATTTTTTTGAGCATACCTAGAATAAAAATACATAAAACTACAAAGAGAAATCCAATGTTAATTGAAAAATGAAACTTCTCATTTTTATGTCCACCTATTTTACCTAAAATTCTTCTAACTCTTTCTTTTTCTTTTTTAAACTCTTCAATTTCTTTCTCTAATTCTTCAATAGTTAATTTATCATCTGTATTATTACTCATAGAATCACAACCTTATATCTAAAATGTTATTTTGAAATTAAAACAATGGCACTTCTATCCATTACTTTATATTTTTTACCATGAACTTCAAGAGGTATATCTAAAAAATCATGACCATGAATCATATATGTATCAATAACTCTATACCATTTTTTTCCGTTTAATTTGGGTAATTCAAATTCTAAAGCTTTGTCATAAGAGTTAAAAACAACATAAATATCATTATCTGGCGGAGTATCTTCATCAATAAAGTCATTACCACTTATCATGAATGCTAAAGTCCTTGAATGGGAAGCCCAATCAGGATTAAAAGAATCAATACCGTGCCATGTAATATCAGCTATTCCGTCTCCACTTAAATCTTTATCTGCAAAAAAATGTTCTCTTTTTAAAGAATGATGTTTTTTTCTAAATTCAATAACTTTTTTTGTAAAATAAAATATATCAGAATTTTTTTCTTTTCTCGACCAATCTACCCAGTTAATTTCATTGTCCTGACAATAGGCATTGTTGTTTCCTTTTTGAGTTCTAGCAAATTCGTCACCCATGAGAAGCATAGGTACTCCTTGAGACAACATTAATAAAAGAATAAAATTCTTCATTTGTCTTTTTCTTAGAGAATTAATTTGTAAATCTCTGGTCTCCCCTTCTACCCCATGATTCCAAGAATGATTATCGTTAGCACCATCACGACTATCTTCACCATTTTCATAATTATGTTTATCATTGTAAGAGACTAAATCCCATAAAGTGAAACCATCGTGAGCAGTTATAAAGTTTATAGAATGATAAGGCTTTCTTCCATATTTGGAAAATAAATCAGGACTTCCTACAATTCTTGTTGCAAGGTCCTTAACTTGCCCTTCATCTCCTTTTATAAATCTTCTAACTGTATCACGAAACTTCCCGTTCCATTCAGCCCATCCAACAGGAAATTCTCCTACAAAATATCCACCTGCAGCGTCCCAACCTTCAGCAATAAGTTTTGTACCAGAAAGTATAGGGTCATCAGCAATATCTTTTAAGAGAGATAAATCCCCTATCCATTTACCATCATTAGCACGGCCAAGAATGGCAGCTAAATCGAAACGGAATCCATCAACATGCATTTCTGTAACCCAGTAACGGAGTGAATCGATAACAAGTTCTTTGACTACAGAATGACTACAATTAAGAGTATTACCAGTTCCAGAATAGTTAGCATAAAATCTTTTATTTTTTTCCAGAATATAGTAAATAGAATTATCAAAGCCTTTAAAAGAAAGAGTAGGGCCATTTTCATTACCTTCACCAGTATGGTTATAAACGACATCTAAAATAACTTCAATTCCTTCTTTGTGAAGAGCTTTAATAAAATCTTTAAATTCAAAAACTTGATTACCAAGACTCATACCTAAAGATTGATTCCCAGAAATATAGTTACCAGAAGGCGCAAAAAATCCTAATGGATTATAGCCCCAAACATTACGAAGGAGCTCTCCAGTAACAGGATTGGTATTTATGAGTTCATTTTTATTAAACTCAAAGATGGGTAGAAGTTCTAAAGCAGTTACTCCAAGTTCTTTTAAGTGAGAAATTTTTTCTAAAACCCCTTTATAAGTTCCCTTATTTTCTATATTAGAATTGGAGTTCATTGTAAAAAGACTTATATGCATTTCGTAAATAATACTGTCTTGTAAAGAGATTCTAGGATGAATGTCATCTTCCCAGTCATAATCAGAATCATCAATAATTATACCTTTTACAGAATCAGCAGAATTCGCTTTTGAAAAACTTAAATCATCATCAGAATTTTTTTCATAACTATAGATTTCATTTTTTTCAAAATTAAAAAATCCAGAAATTGCTTTGGCATAAGGGTCAATTAACAATTTATTCTCATTAAATCTGTGACCATTTTCAGGTTCATAAGCTCCTTCTACCCTATAACCATAATAAGTATGAGCTTTCACACCCTCCAGATATATATGCCAAACATCACCTGTTTTATTTTTTAATGGAGAGAGAACGAAAGAAGCTATGGGTTTATTATCATAATAATTTTTAAATAGTTCTAAGGTAACAGATTTTGCATTTTTTGAAAAAATTCCAAAATTTACACCGAACTTATCTACAGTAGCCCCATATATAGGTTTTCCACGGGAGCTTTTAAAGTTTGAAATCATAGTAACCTCCTATTGTTTTTCTATAATCAAAGTATTGTCTTTTCTATCAATTATTTTACAAATATCTCCTTTTACTAAAATTTCATCAGAAGTAGCTGTCCAAATTTCAGAAAAAACTTTTATTCTGTAAGTGTTATTTGGTAAGACGTCTTCTATAGTGCATGTTTTCCCTATATAGTTAGAAATATTACTTTTATATTCTGTATTTTGTCTAAAAATATTTGATTTTTTAAAATAATAAAAAATAATAAGTGTAGTTAATCCAGTAGTAAAAAGTGATAGTGCAAGATTATTGGTAAATCTATAGACTATACTATTTAGTATAAAAGCAATTCCAAAAGCTAAAAAGAAAAAAATGCTAGGTGTTAAAATTTCAACAATTATTAATATGACACCTACAAATAAAAACCAAATCATATAAATCCCTCCTTAATTTTATATACAAGAAAAAAACTTAAGTTCCTTTTAGAGTATAATACCATATTTGAAAAAAATTATTAATAAAAAAATAATATTGTCAATTAAAATCTATATTGAAACATATAATTATTTTTGTTTTATTGACAAATAAAGGATTTCGTTATAAATTTAATATAGAAAATAAAGCTAGGAGAATAATATGGAAATGAGAGAGAGCATGCTTTTAGATACTCTAAAGCATGATTTGGTTTCGGCACTTATAGTTTTGGATAAAGATACAAATGTAGTATTTATTAATGATTCTGCATTAAATTATTTATATAAAATAGATGTAGAAGCAAGAATATTTTGTGATTATGTAATAAAAATAGGTATGGAAAGTCACAATGATAGAAAAGAACTAAAAATTAAAGATAGACTTGTTGGGTTTTCATTAAAAAAAGTATATGAAGGAGAAAATTTAAATAGAATAGTAATAATTTTTAAGGATATAACAGAGATTAAAAAAAATGAAGCTGATGAAAAAAGAAGAGAAGCTATGGAAGTCATTGGAGAACTGGCACTTTATGTTGCCCACGAAATAAAAAATACTCTAAATGTAGTAAAAGGATTTGCACAATTAATGAGAGAATCAAAAAGTATTAAAACAATAAAAAATCAATTAGAAATTTTTATTGAAGAAACAGATAGACTTAATAAATTAACAAATAACATGCTTGATTATACAAAAGGCAACAATTTAAACTTTGAAGAAACAGACATGGTTGAGTTTGTAGGAGATTTACTTGCTAAAACTTATCCTAATGAAAAAATTTCTTTTATTTCAATGGTTAAAGAAGCAAAAGTGAGGATTGATAGAGATAGAATAAAGCAAGTTTTTATGAATATTATACAAAATGGAATAGAAGCTATTGATGAAGAAACAGGAATTTTTAATATTTATATTGAAAATGAAGAAAATTTAGAGATAAGTTTTGAGACAAATAAAGAGGTAGAAGAGGAGTTTGAAGTAGAAAAAGTGTTTAGTCCTTATTTTACCACAAAGAAAAATGGGAATGGATTAGGGCTTGCTCTGTGCAAAAAGATTATAGAAGAACACAATGGTATTATTTCTGTACAGAAAAATTTCTACAATGGACTGACTTTTACTGTAGTATTAGTAAAATAGTTGTTTTTTAAGTCTTGAAAAAAATAATAAATTATGTTATCCTTGTGATAGCTAAATAACTAAGGAGGCATAAAAATTGGTTAGAAAATTAAAAAGTAAAACTGGTGGACAAGGAAACATATTAAAACAAGCTCAAGAGATGCAAGCTAGAATGATAGCAGTTCAAGAAGAACTTAAAAATAAAACAGTAGAAGCATCAGTAGGTGGGGGAGCAGTTTTAGTAAAAGTTAATGGTCAAAAAGAAGTGCTTTCAGTTAACTTATCAAACGATATAGTTAAAGAAGCTCAAGAAGATAAAGAAATGTTAGAAGATTTAATACTTTCTGCAGTTAGCGAAGCTATGAGACAAGCTGAAGAACTTGCTGAAAAAGAAATGGGTTCAGTAACTGGTGGAATCAACATACCAGGACTTATCTAGTATTTATAATTTCTAAGTATAAATTAAGGACACAATTTGTGTCCTTATACTATTTTTTGGCAACAAAAAAACTTTATATTTTGATGGCATTATTTTGTAGAGAGAATTTACTTTGAATTTTTATATTCTATGTGATATAATTTTTTACAAATATAAGAGTGGGAGTATCTGATGAGTAAAAAGAAAATTGAGAAATATAGAGAAATGGGAAATAAGATTTACTATCTAATAAAAATAATAAATAGTACTATAAGATGGAAAAAAGTGGTGCATGAGGATATAAATCCTGATGATACAAATATCTATGCTTTTTGGCATCAAAAAATTTATTTTCCTACAGTGAGTCTTCATCACGTAAAGAAAAAAACTACTCTTGTAAGTCCTTCAAGAGATGGAGAAATGCTTGAGAGTATTTTGACTAAGTTTGGATATGAAGTAATTAGAGGTTCATCAAGAGACAGTAATGTTAAAAGTCTTGTAGTAATGATGAAAGCCTTGAAAAAAGGATACTCCTTGGGATTTGCAGTAGATGGACCTTTAGGTCCAATTTTTCAGATTAAGCCAGGAATTGTATATATGGCTCATAAAACAGGAGCGAAAATTGTACCTGTAGGTGGAGCTTTCAAATGGAAATATGAGTTTGAAAAAGCTTGGGATAAATTTCATCTGCCACTTCCATTTACAAAGGCAGTTTTATATCTAGGAAAACCAATAGAAATACCAGCTGATGCTAATCCAGATGATTATATACAAATGGTAAATGATGCAATTAATGAAGCGAATGATAAAGCAAAGGAGCTATTATGAATAGATTAGTAATAACTATGGGCGACCCATGTGGTGTTGGGCCAGAAATAATTGTTAAATTCTTTGATGGTATTTATAAGGTAGAAGATAAAAGACTTTTTTTAGTTGTAGTAGGAAGCAAAAGTGTACTTGAGTATTACAAGAAAAAGCTAAGAATAGATTTAGAGATAGTTGAAATAACAAAAGCTCATATTGTTGATGGAAAGTTAGAAAATGGGAAATTACATTTGATAAATATTGATACTGATATAGATAAACTGGAGTTTGGAAAACATACTGAACTTGGAGGAGCACTTTCTATTAAATACCTTGATAAAGCAATAGAATTATGTCATGGTAAGTATGTGGACGGAATTGTAACTTGTCCTATTTCAAAAGATAGTATAAATATGGCAGGATTCAAATACAGCGGACATACAGAGTATCTTGCAGAAAAATCAAAAACAGAAGATTTTGCAATGGTTTTAAAAGGTAAAAAAGTAGTTGTACTTCTTAATTCTACACATGTTTCGTTAAAAGAAGCAATAAATAGAGTTACAAAAGAATCTGTATTGAATAAAATAAGACTTGCTCAAAAAGCTAAAAAAGAGTTGGGACTTACTGGTTCAATAGCTGTAGCAGGACTGAATCCTCATAATGGAGAAAATGGACTTTTTGGAACAGAAGAAATAGAGATAATCGCTCCTGCGGTAGAAGAAGCACAAAAAGAAGGAATAGACTGTGAAGGACCTATAGTTCCTGATAGTTTATTTGTTAAAGTAGTAAAGGGACAGTATGCAATATCAGTAGTTATGTATCACGACCAAGGACTTATTCCTATGAAAATGGAGAGCTTTGGAATGGGAGTAAATGTTACAATTGGATTGCCTTTTGTGAGAACTTCGGTAGACCACGGAACAGCCTTTGATATTGTAGGTAAAAATTTAGCTGACATAGGAAGTCTTAGAGAAGCTATTAATTTAGGAAATGAATGTGCAAAGATAAGAAAATCTGATATAAGTCGTTTGGCTGAGGTTGATTATAGTAATTAAATAGAATCGCAACTTATGCAGTTGCATCGCACAAGCGTGATGCTTGACCCGAAATGCTAAATTAAATAAAAAGATATGTGATTAAAATAGGTGAAAATTATGTATAAAGCAGTTAAAATAGTTAAAGCTTTAGATGATTATAGATTGTATCTAGTTTTTGAAAATGAAGAAGAAAAAATATTTGATGTAAAACCTTATTTACATCTTGGAATTTTTAAAGAATTAAAAAATATTGAAATGTTTAATACAGTAAAGATTTCATTTGATTCGATAGAATGGGATAATCAAGCAGATTTAGATCCAGAATTTTTATATGATGAGAGTAAGCCGTATAAAAATTAATAAATAAATTAAGAATAATTGATGTATATAGAAGGGAGAAAAATGAGCAAGAATTTTTATGTTACAACACCGATATACTATGTGAACGGGGATCCTCATGTAGGGAGTGCTTATACAACTATAGCCTGTGATGTTATTTCAAGATATAAAAAAACAGCAGGATATGATGTGTATTTTCTAACAGGAACAGATGAACATGGACAAAAGGTAGAAGAGAAAGCAAAAGAGATGGGGAAAACTCCACAAGAATGGACAGATATAATGGCTCCAAGATTTGCGGAACTTTGGAAAGCCTTAAATATAGAAAATAATGATTTTATAAGAACTACAGAAGATAGACATAAAAAAGCTGTAGCAAAAATATTTAAAAAAGTTTATGACAAAGGGGATATTTACAAAGGAAGTTATGAAGGTAAATATTGCGTAAGTGATGAAACATTTGTACCTGATAATCAAGTTATTGGAGAAAATGGATGTCCTCATTGTGGTAAAGAACTAAGAATAGTTAAAGAAGAAAGTTATTTCTTTAGAATGTCAAAATATAGAGAAGCACTTCTTAAACATATTGAAGAAAACCCTAATTTCATTTTGCCAGAAGGTAGAAGAAATGAAGTAGTTTCATTTATAAAAGATGAGTTGTATGATTTATCAATATCAAGAAATACTTTTAAATGGGGAATCCCTCTTGAAATAGACCCAGAACATGTAATTTATGTATGGTTTGATGCGCTAACAAATTATTTGACAGCAGTTGGATATGAAAATAATCCAGAGATGTATGACAAATTTTGGAATAACGCAGAAACGGTTCATATGCTTGGGAAAGATATTCTAAGATTCCATGCAATAACTTGGCCATGTATGTTGCTTGCAGCAGGGGAAAAGCTTCCAGAGAAAATAGTTGCTCATGGTTGGTGGACTGTTGATGGTGCTAAAATGTCAAAATCAGTTGGAAATGTAGTAAATCCTTTAGATGAAATAGCTAAATATGGTAGAGACCCGTTTAGATATTTCTTATTAAGAGAAGTACATTTTGGAAATGATGGAGATTATTCTGAAAGAGCTATGATAAATAGAATAAATGCAGATTTAGCTAATGATTTAGGGAATTTATTAAATAGAACTCTTGGAATGTATAAAAAATATTTTGACGGAATCGTAACAGAAGGTCATGGACATGAAGTTTATGATGACGAGATAACTGCTTTATGGTATGAAACTTTGGCAGAAGTTGACAAATACATGAATAAAATGCAATTTTCTTATGCTTTAGAGGCTATGTGGAAATTTATATCAAGAATGAATAAATACATTGATGAAACTATGCCATGGGCTTTAGCTAAAGACGCTGATAAAATGCAAAGACTTGCTAAAGTTATGAATTATTTGGTAGAAGCATTATATAAAATAGCTGTTTTAGTATATCCATATATGCCAGAATCTGCTGAAAAAATTTGGAATCAATTAGGATATTCAAACATTAAAAATGCTAAAATAGAAGATATTAAAGATTTCTCTGTAGAAATTGGACATAAACTTGGAGAAGCAACTCCAATATTCCCTAGAGTGGAAATGCCTAAGGTAGAAGAAAAAGAGTTTAAAGATGATTTGGTTGTGGAAAATCCAATAAATATAGGGCAATTTGACGCTATTAACATAAAAGTAGTAGAAATAAAAGAGGCTTATGCGGTAGAAGGAAGCGACAAACTTCTTAGATTTATTGTAGATACTGGAACAGAAAAAAGACAAATTGTTTCTGGAATTGCAAAGCATTATCCTAACTTTGAAGAGCTTAAAGGTAAAAAAGTTATGGCTGTACTTAATTTGGAGCCAGTAACTTTAAGAGGAACTTTATCTCAAGGGATGTTACTTACAACAACTGAAAAGAAAAAAGTTAAACTTGTAGAGATTGATAGTTCAGTTAAAATTGGAAGTTTGATTAAATAGAGTTTTTTTTAAAAAGCAGATGAATTTTTTATCTGCTTTTTTGTTTGTAAAAGTTAAAGTTGTTAAGTATAATTGAAACAGAAGATTGAGTTTTGGGGAGGGGAAAATGGAGTTACTTTATGTTTGGGTAGAAGAGTACGGGAATATTAAGAAACAGGGGTTTAATTTTAGTCCCAATTATGATTTTGAAGTGAAAGAACAAGAAAATGGAGAATATACTTTAGTTGATAATTTTGAAACTTCTGGTAAAAAGAAACAACCAGAGAATTTTTTTGGAGACATCATTTCTAATATTACTGCTATTGTTGGGAAAAATGGGAGTGGGAAAAGTACGTTGCTAAATTTATTAAATCAATCGAATACTCCAAGAATTATTTTTGAATATCTTATGTATTCTTGTATCTTTGTATACAAGATTAAAGATGAGTTAAAAATTGAATCATTTAATAGGAAACTAAAGAGAAGTCCATATACAATTTCTAATATTAATAATATAAATGATAATGAATTTGAAAATGTTAAATATAAATCTCTAAATAAAATTTTTTATTTTGATGAATTTAATCATAAGAATACTTATTGGAGAAATAAAAAGTTTAACAGTTTAAAATTTATTGATGTCAAATTAGCTAATAAAAAAAATATTTTAGAGTATTTTGCAAAAAATAAAGAGAGTTTAGAGCAAAATAAAAATATTCATATAAAAAAATTAGGACGGATGGATGAAGTAATATTTGTTTGGGAAGACTTTAAAGATAATTTTTATTTAAAATTACGTGAAGGTGAAATAAAACAAAAGTGGTTTTATGACATATTAATAGATAAAATTGAAAATGAATTTGAAATTAAAGAATCAATGTTTGATTCAAGGTATGAAGATTTATATAAAATGTTTTTGCAAGCTATAACACTTTTTTTTGAAGAAATAAATGCTTTTTTAAATAAATATAATATAGAAATTGACGGGACATTAATTAATACGAATCTATCGATTAATGAAAATATTTCAAATTTAATAAAAATATTAAATACTGAAGTAAATCTAGATTATTTAAATTTAGTTAAAAGATTTAGTCTATTTAATGACATATTTAATGTCAATAATTTAAAACAAGGGTTTGTGAAATTGGATAATCAAATATTTCAAATTGAAGTACATGTGAATTTCATTAAAGTTCCATTTGATTTATTTAAAAAGTTAATAAGTAATAATTTTTATTTATTTATGCAAAAAATATTTGATATAAACTTTGGCCAAGAAGTAAACTTAGGAGTACAGAAATTTTTAGGCTATGTTCCAGTTAGCTGTGGGATTACATAATCATCATTTGAAATAAGGTTGTAGAGTCTTTTATAGCTTTATCTTCCAGAATATGTTTCCACCATAAATAATGATTTAAATATTTAGTTG
>JAGNSM010000192.1 GCA_017988045.1 Fusobacteriaceae bacterium | reverse complement strand
GGAATAGTTTTAGTTCTGGTTTTTAGGTGTTTTTTGGACAAAAAAGACCGTCTTGGTAAAAGTACCAAAAACGGTCGTTTAAAGGACTGTATGAAAATAATTTTAATTACCTTTATCTACTCTAATTCAATTTTTTCTTCAGCAATATTGAAGATATCTATCATCGTATTAACGTCAACTTTTTTAACTAACCAATTTCTTAGTTGTGCTTGTCTTATAAAATCTTCTATCCGATTTATACCTTTAATTTCTTTAAGTGTAATTACTATTCCAAAAGTTAAACCTTCTCCAAATTTTTCATCTAGTCTTTCTTTTGTCTTCAAGCTAAGTCCCCATAATCCAGTTCCATAAGATTTTTTCATCCGGTTTCTTCCTGTCAAGGTTTCTCTAATATGCTTTACATTATCCCATTTTCTATGATACTTACGCGCATCTTCTTCCCAAGTAAAATTATCCCATTCTGAACTTTGATAATTATTATCTATTGTCTCAAGTGGCTTTTTTATATTTCCCGTTAATCTTCCAAAAGATAATTCTAACTCAGTATTCGTATAGTCTACGCCTTGATTTCTTGAGCATGCTGGGAAATAACATAGTGTCGCTTTTGCTATAAAGGGATGTTTATCCTTTACAACTGGAACTGGTATATTGTAATTATATGTATCATATTTTTCTGATACTCCCTGTATTATAAACTGAATTTCATCATTATTACTTTTTACAATCTCATCAATTCGTATAGGGACAACTCCATAACCTACTAAAGCTTCATCATTTTTCTGAGTGTCCCATCCTGTTGCTGAATGTATTAATAGTGCTTTTGCTACATCTCTACTTAATCCTAATATGTCTATTAAATAAGATAATTTTCTTGAAATCCAAGGAGCTGCAAATGATGTCCCTTTTACAAAAGCTTCACCCATGGGAGTACACACTACCATAGGATTTTTCGTACTTCCTCCATAATAACTAATATCAGGTTTTATAAAAAACGAAAGAACCGGACCTTTTCTGCTATATGGTGTTGGATTTTTATCATCATCAACAGAATTGACAACAACTGAATTGATAGAATCTGCTGGAGCACCAATTGGCCTAACAACTGTTTCCCCTCTCGATAAATTAGTTCCTGCTATTACAAAAATCACATCATTCTCAAACTGTATTTTGTCTAGTATAGCGGCTTCTGGTGAAATAAAGTTTGGATGTATATCTAATTTAGAACCTAACGATAAATTCCACACTTTAATATCTTTGTTTTTTGTAATAATTTCATTTATGCTCCTTAATATAGAAAAAGAATTAAACTGCTTTCCACTTGCAACTCCAAAGTGTCTCACTTTAAAACGACCACACCCATCATCCAACTTAGGATTAAATGTTGGTCCATCGACAATAATTGAAGAAACTGCTGTTCCATGTTCATAATCCTCTTTATTAGTTTCTATATCATTTGAAATCATTTTTCTATATTCTACCCATTGAGAAAAATATACGTTTTCATCAAATAATGTATCTATAACACCTATAGTTGGCTCATTCTTCGGAGAAGGAATTGTTAATATCTCATCATCAATAAAATCAAAATTATCTTTTGTTATTTCAGATAAATCACTTACAGCCATGGAAATCAAAAAAGGAGCCTTTGACTTTAATATTTCTAATTCATCTGGTCTTAGCAAAACTGTGGTTTCATCCATAATCCTATTAGAAAGTACATTAATTCCGATTTCTTTTAGCAAATCTTGAGTTTTAACATCTGTTTTAAAAAGAGTAATAATAGAGTCACTTTTAAGTTGAACATCATCGATTAAAATATCAAATTTCTCAACATAATAAGCGTCAATAACTACCTTTAAAAAATTAACTTTCGCTATTAACTTTGAAGAAAATAAAATTTCTTTTTTATTTATCTGCGATATTATCTGTTCTGTTATCTCATTATTGAAATCCTTCTTAAGAATCGAAATACAGGCCTTTAGTCTTAAAATTGATTCATCCAATATATTTCTAGAAATGTAATGCGTAATTATATGCTTTGGGGAACCATCTAAAGAAAATCGTGCTCCAACAATAGACTCGCTTGGTTTAATCGAGCCTTTTCCTAGCAAACCTTGAACTCTATTACTTTTGGCTGCCACTTTATTATAGCATACAGAAATTAGAACTCCTGGTAATAACCGTTGTTTCTCCCAGTATCCTTTTAGTTCTATAAGATTACTCAATAAGAACTCAAGCTGAGTGACTTTAACTGATTTTCCTGTTGGCAATTTTGGTGGTCCTGGCCGACTTTTACTTGATGCTTGTTCAAATTGCCCTTTAAGTTGTAATAAATTATTCAATTTCTATCACTCCTTTAACTCTCTTGAAACTTGACTTTTTGAAATACCTGTTAAAATTTCAATTTCTCTTACTGTAAATCCTTTATCCTGTAAACTCTTCAAATCCATGTTTAAACCATTTCCACAAGTATTTAGGTATATTTTTTTTAAATAATCATATTCATTGCTTGGATCACTAAATGCCAGTGAAGACTTTATTAAATTCTTTAGTTCTCCAGGATATGGTATCTCATTCATAAGGCTAAGTATTTTTCTAAATAACTTCATATTTCGTCCTGCAAATTTAAATTTAAATAGTAGTTCATTTAGTATTGCTTCTCCTATATCAATAAGGTCTTCTTGCTTGTATCTATCAAAATCTATAATAACATCAAATCTTCTTGTCAGTGCTTTATCAAATGAATTATATAAATTAGTTGTAGCAATTAAAATAATCTTATCATTCAATGCATCTAGACCTTTTAGAACAGAAGATGTAGCTCTCCCCATTTCTCTAAGGTCATTAGAGTTAATTCTATCAATAGCAATAGCGTCTATTTCATCAAATAAAACAATGACCTTATTTGGATTTGAAACTGTAGATATTTCATCAAAGAGAGAAGTAATATTTTTTGAAGTTTGTCCCAGTTTACTGTCAATTAAAGAATCAAAATCCACCATAAAAAGTTCTCTTTCTAATATTCTTGCCACCTGCTTTGCGGACTCTGTTTTTCCTGTTCCAGGAGAACCTTGAAATAAAAATTTATTAATTCCGGCATTATGTCCAACAGCATTTATTATTCCCAAAATGTCATTTTTGATTATCTCAGGTAATGGTAATGGTCCACTAGATATATCAATTTTTTTTACAAATACGTTACTATTTCCTTCTATTTGTGGAACAAAAGTATTAGTATCTGAAAGTAATGCCATAATATATTCAGATAATTGATAATCATGATTATCATCAAAATATTTGGCAATTTCGTAAGCTTCGTTACGAAAAGCAGATTCATTTTTTTCTGCATGATATTTTATTAAATTCAAAATATTTTTTTTCTTCATAAAAGTCACCTCTTAAAACATTATATATCATTCGGGACAAAAAATCAATAGTTGGGACAAAATAAAAATTTTAACTATACTTTGAATCTTCTTTTTGTATCTTTAGCAATTAATTAAATCTATTATTTAGTATTCTTTTACAGACTGCTAAAATTT
>JAGNSM010000191.1 GCA_017988045.1 Fusobacteriaceae bacterium | reverse complement strand
TTTTCATTATAACTTTAATTCTTAATATTGGAGCAAAAAAAATCGTTGAGAAATATAGGGAGGTATATTAATGATATTAGTAAATAATTTGAAGGCAAGAAAATTTAAAGATAAGTTTTTCAAATATCTATTTCTTAGTTGTATCGTTTTCTGCTTACTTTTCCTATTAATTCTTTTATCTGGGATTTTCTCTACAGGAATCAAATGGATTTCTATGAAGTTTCTAACATCAACTCCTTCAAGAATCCCTTCAAGAGCTGGTTTTCTACCTGCAATCGTCGGAAGTTTCTATTTAATTGGAACAATAGGATTGATAACTGTACCTATTGGTGTAGGATCAGCTATCTATCTAGAGCAATATTCAAATAAGAAATCTTGGTTTTATAGCTTTTTAGAAATAAACATATCTAACTTAGCTGGTGTCCCAGCAATAGTTTACGGGCTTTTGGGACTAGCAATATTTTCACGAATCCATTCTATTAGAGGTTCTGTATTATCAGGAGCATTAGTACTATCTCTTATGATTCTACCTGTTATTATTGTTTCAGCTAGGGAAGCAGTGAAAGCTGTTCCATCTATCTTAATAGAAGCAGCATACGGACTTGGAATGACAAAATGGCAAATGATAAAAGCGGTAGTAATTCCTTATGCTGCACCAGGAATGCTGACTGGAATCATTTTATCGTTATCAAGAGCTATTGGAGAATCAGCTCCATTATTAGTTGTTGGAGCCGCAAGTATGGTTACGAAATTACCATCTAGTCTACTATCGAAGTATACTGCTATGCCAATACAAATCTTTCAATGGTCTTCTTATCCAAAAAAAGATTTTCAAGATTTAGCAGCAGCAGGAATTATGGTTCTCTTATTCTTCTTGCTTTCAGCTAATTCTGTTGCAATAATATTAAGAAACAAATATCAAAAAGAACGAGAATAATAAAAAGACTAGAATTTTTTTCTAGTCTTTTTTGATATTATTAAATTGTTATTCTGATACAACTTCTACTGTTGGTGTTGCTTCTGGTGTTGCTCCTAATGTTTCTTTTTCAGCTTCATATTTTTCTATTACTGAATTTGTTATTTCTGATCTTAATTCAGGTTTTATTGGATGAGCAATATCTTTGAATTCTCCATTTGGCATTCTTCTAGAAGGCATTGCAACAAATAAGCCATTTTGTCCTTCAATCACTTTTAATCCATGAACGACAAAGCTTTCATCAAAAGTTACATCTACGTGCGCCTTTAACTTTCCTCCTTCTTCTGATCCTTTACCTAGTCTTAGTCTAATGTCTGTTATCTTCATTCGATCTCCCCTTTAAAACATTTGTTTTTGAAGTGTTACCTCCATTTTTTAAGATTATACCTCGTTTTTTCTTAAAATCAAGAGGAAATACAATAATTTCTTTCTTTTGCTTATTGATTTATAGACAATATGTGATATGATATATACTGTATTCAAAGAAAATATAGAGGAGAAATTAAATTATGCATTTAGAAAAACATTTTAAATTTAAAGATATTTTAGCTCTTGTAGTGGGATCTATAGTCGGTTCAGGAGTTTTTTACTTAGCACCAAAAGTTTTTTCAATAACAAATAGCCCAGGATTAGCTATTATGGTTTGGGCATTTGCTGGGATTATAACAGTAGCCGCAGGTCTTACAGTTGCAGAACTAGCTGCAGCAATACCAAAAACTGGTGGAGTTATAGAATATATCCGTTCAGGATACGGAGATCTGCTATCTACAATATGTGGATGGGCATTTGCTGGGATCATATTTCCATTTTATGTAGTTTTCTTAGCTGCTAAATTTGGGCAGACAGTTGCAGCTATATTAGGCACGTCAAAAGGTTATTCATACATATTTTTTGCTATTTTAGCTGTCATCTTTCTAACAATTGCAAATAACTTTAGCGCACTTGTTGGTGCAAAAATACAAAATTTTGCAACTATTGGTAAAATGATACCCTTAGCAGTAATAATATTATTTGGATTTTATAAAGGGACAATTTCAAATTCTTTTATTCCAATTCTATTTCCTGTAATTCCTCATGGATTATCAGGAGTTTCACTCTTTAATGTATTTACACAAGCGATTATTGCTTGTATATTCGCATATGATGGATGGATGTTCGTAGGTTCAGTTGCTGGAGAAATGGAGAATCCACAGAAAAATCTTCCCAAAGCAATTGTTTTAGGAATCTTAATTGTTTGTGTAATATACATATCAATTAATATTTCATATGCTATTTCTAATCCATTAAATAGACTTACAGATGTTGCAGGAATAAAAAATAGTGGTGGTATTGCTGCTGTTACAGCACAAAATCTTTTCCCATTTTTAAATAAAACACTAGTTCGAATATTGATAAATATAGGAATAATGATTTCCGTTTTCGGTACATTAAATGGATATATGATTTTTGGTAGTAGAATAGCATACAAAATGGGATCACAAAGAAAATTTTTATTTAGTAGAACTATTTCAAAATTATCAAAAACATCTAATGTCCCACATATTGGTATGTTATGGGTTTCGATTCTCTCTATCTTCTTCTTATTATTAGATTTTTTAAATCCTAATGTTTCTGGTAATTTAGTCGAATTAGGTACTTTAGGTAGTTGGATTTTCTACATATTGTCGTTTGTTGCAGTTATAATACTTCGAAAAACGCAACCTAACCTTAACAGACCTTATAGGGTACCTATGTATCCAATTATTCCTATACTTGCAATTGTAGGTGGGTTATTTGCGATCTACGGAGGTGTTTTAGGAGATGTTCCTTTCTTTAAAGGTGAAATTCCTATTGATTTCTCAAAAATGCAAATACCATTTGCAACAACAGGGTTCTTCTTAATAATTTTAGGTATTCCATTACATTATATAGCATCTAAGTACTATAAAAGTGACGAAATAATTGATGAAGAATAATATTAACATAAAAAATGGGTTCTGTATTTTTATACAAAGCCCATTTTTTATTATCCATTATAAGAATCGTGTTATTCTTGTAAAGTATTTTCTTGATATTCTATAATTCATTTTTTTTCTTATTTCAGATTCCTCTTGCTTACTTATAAATGTAAAAAAAGTACTTCCACTTCCTGACATAAAAAATTTCTTTTCATATAAACTTTCTATTTCTGCTTTAAATTTTGCTAACTTCATATTGTTTTGTAATACAATTTGTTCTAATGTATTCTCTATATTTTTTTCAAGTTCTAATACATTCCCATCTTTTATCGCTTTTTCTATGTTATCTAAGTTAGAAACTTTTAATTCATTTGTATTTTCTCCATAAAGTGAAAACGCTAATCTCGTACTCACTCCTATATATGTTGGTTTTACTAACAATATTTTTTCTTTAATATTATTTTCTAGAAAACTAATTTTCTCACCTATTCCACTCACTCTAGATGTTTTATTATCTATAAAAAATGGAACATCTGCACCAACTTTTTTTGCAATTACTAACATTTCATCTTTTGAATAGAACTTGTATTTTTTATTCAATTCCGTTAATAAAAATCCTGCATTAGAACTTC
>JAGNSM010000012.1 GCA_017988045.1 Fusobacteriaceae bacterium | reverse complement strand
ATATCAAAGAAAAAGAAAAAACTCATTAAAAATTTGCTAGTTTTTAGATGTTTTTCTCGAAAATATATACTTCCAAATAAAATAATCAATAAAAGAAAATTATAAATTATAAATCTATTTGGCTCTAAAGGCAAATAAGATACATTCTCTAAAAACCCTCTACTTTCACCTTCCCAAGCTATCATTTGATTACCTTTATAAATAATAAATGATGTTAACAATATACTCAAAACATTTATAAAGTATAATAAAAATCTTGTTATGCCTATATTTTTCTCTACTTGCATATTTTCTCCATTTATTTTTGATTTAGCAATTCATTTAATTCTTTATTTAATTTGACTAAATTGTCTTCTATATCCCTATTTTCTATAATTACTTGATTTATATTCAAATCTGCTTGTCTCATAACTTTATCATAATTTTTAAATTTATAAATTATCATAGAATCCTCTATAATTTCTCCTAAAATTTTCTTATCGACTGTAATCTCTTTTTCAGGATTATATTTTTTTAATTCCTCATCTGTTTTATTAGACTCTGTAATCTCTTTAATAACAGGAACTCCTTGTGAATATCGAAATATATTTGTCTGAACTTCATTATCACTAGTAAGCAGTTTTAAAAATTTCCATGCTTCATCCTTATTCTTACTTTTAGAGCTTATTCCTATGAGATAACTTTTTAGTTTAGAAGAATTTTTTCCTTTTGGACCTTTTGGTAATTTAATACACTCCCATTCAAAACCATTGTATCTAATAAGTTTGTAAGGATATGAGTTATAAACTCTATACCATGAAAATGGAAATGGCTTAAAAAGAACTTTCCCATTATCAAAATCGTCTATTGTTACTTTAGTATTATTATTTAATCTGTATAACTTCTTTGCAAAAGCAATGGCTTCTACCACGCCCTCTTTATAAAACTCCGCTTTTTTCCCATCCTGACTGAAAAGAGTCTGCCCATTAGTATAAACTATGTCTTGCCATGTAAAATCTACTACTCCAAACTGGTCTATAATCTTGTCGCCATCAGTGTCCTTCGTAACTTTTTTACATACCCTGTAAAATTCGTCCCAAGTCCAGTTTTCTTTGTCTATTTTTATACCTTCTTTTTCCATTAATGTTTTATTAACAAATAAAAGAGTGGGGTCAATCTCCATTGGTAGTGCATATTGTTTATTTTCAATTTTTCCTAATGCTAGGGCTTGCTCATAGAACTTTGAACTCTCAAAGCTCTTATCTTTACTTATCCTTGAATCCAAGTTTTCTAAAACACCTAAAGAACTAAAAGTATTGAAATCTTCCTCCAAAACGACAAATATATCTGGTGTTTCTCCATTAAGTATTTTAGTAGAAAGCCATTCAGAATAATCATTTTTTAAAGTTCCATAATTATATTTAACTTTTATTCCTTTATTTTCTGATTCAAACTTCTTAATAGCTTCATCAATTATTTTATAACTTTGCATAGTCGGAACATCATACATACTTCCAGAAAATATTCCCAATTTTATTGTAGTTTCTTTTTTCGGTTTATATAGAAGGATAAAAATAAATATTAGAATTATTAAAGAAATCCCTATTGTTAAATATTTTTTATACTTTTTCATTTATATATTTTTACCTTTCTGCATAATTTTTTTAACCTATAATTCTCAAATAAATTTAAGAATTATAGGTTTTTAATTTATATTATCACAAGTTCCTTAAATATAAAAGAGTTCTCTATATTTACTCTAAAAAAATTCATCTATTACAGTTTTTAAAGCATGATGATTATTTGATGTAGTTATAAATTTAGATACCCTTTTAAGCTCTTCTCTTGCATTTTCTACAGCTACTGGAAGCCCTGCTATTTCTAGCATTGACATGTCATTATAGCTGTCTCCCACACAAATTATATTTTCAGTTTCTAGTCCAATATTACTGCACAACCTTTGTATTGACAGACCTTTATTTATCCCTTTTGATGTAAACTCCATAAATATAGGTTTTGAAATATTTACTACATATTTTTCTTTATACTTTTCATGTATTTCTTTTTGAGCTATTGTTAATTTTTGTGGCTCTCCTAAAATCATACATTTAATAGTATTTTCTACATCAATTAAATCAATATTTTCAATCTTCTTATATTTCATACCAGTTAATACAACTTCTTCTTCAGTATAAATATTTAGCTCGTTGGCATATATTGTATCTCCCGTATAAAATAAAAAAGATAATTCCCTATCAATAGCCTCTTTATAAATAATTTTTATATCCTCAAGTGCTAAAGCTTGTTCAAAGATTGTTTCTCCACTTGAAATATCAACAATTTCTCCACCATTAAACCCTAAAATAAATCCACCGTATTTATTCATTTCCAAATCTTTAGCAAAATCAATCATAGCATATGTAGGTCTTCCACTTGCTAGAACAAATTTCACTCCTTTTTTTTGAATACCTATTATCGCTTTTTTATTTTCTTCACTTATTAAATGCTCTTTATTTAACAAAGTATCATCCATATCTGTAGCAATTAATCTATAATTATTCATCTTTTTCTCTCCTTTAGGCAAATTTCATAATTATGCCAAAGAGCAAGAAACCAAATTGGTTTCTTGCTCCTCATTTTATTTGACAGAATGCTGATTAGCATAATCTTGAAGTTCTTTTAGTTCCAATTTCCCCTTATCAGAAAACACCTTAATCTCTTTTAACATCTTATCTGAACAAAGTTTTATGAACAAAAGATACTCTTTGTTTTTAGTTTTTTTATACATTTCTTTAGCTTGATACATGTCTTGAAAATATTTATTAGTTTGATTGATTAAAATTTTCTGAATAACCATAACAAGTAATGCTATTCCTAAAGCAACTACTGTTCCATAGCCCTTTGTTAGATTATAAAGAATTCCTCCTATAACAAATAACCCTGTAACTAACGTCGAGCTATTCTTAATGTACCCCTCTTTTGCTGGAGCTTTAACCAAATCTTTAAAATTTATTTTCATGACATCTCCTTATCTTATGCTAAAATTCCCCATTTAAATCCTAATATTCCTATAGCAAATAGTGCAAATATAATATGCATTGCATTTACTTTTTTCTTTAATAATTTCATACAAGCAAATGTTAATAATAATGGTAATAACCCTGGTAATAATGAATCTAATACACTTTGAACAGTAGTAACTACTTCTTGTCCAGAAGTATTTGTATATCTTGAAAGTTCGTATGGAACGTTTATAGAAGTCCATTTAGAAACAAGAGAACCCATTACAAATAGTCCTAATATAGAAGCTCCTTGAGTTAGTTTTTGTAAACGTCCTCCATCCATATCTTTTACTATTTCAGTCCCTTTTTCATATCCATATTTTAAACCATACCATCTTGTTAAGAAACGAGATAAATTAATCCCTCCAAAGAATACTAATGGTCCTAAAATACTTCCTGCTATTGCTAATGAAGCTCCAAGAGCTGCTAATACTGGTCTTGCTGTTCCCCAGAAAATTGGATCTCCTACTCCTGCAAGAGGTCCCATAAGTCCTACTTTTACCCCACTAATTGAAGCGTCATCTATTGGTGCCCCATTTGCTCTTTCTTGTTCCATAGCAACTGTTACTCCAATAACTGCTGACCCAACCCAAGGTTGTGTGTTAAAAAATTCTAAATGTCTTTTTAATGCTGCTACTTGGTCTTCTTTTTTAGTATATAATCTTTTTATAGCAGGAATCATAGAAACACAGAATCCCATTGATTGCATTCTTTCAAAGTTAAATGAACCTAATAAGAATGTTGATCTAAAGTTAATACTTCTAATATCTTGCTTAGTTAATTGTTTTTCATTTACTACTTCTCCTGCCAATCTTTGTGCGTTATCCATTTATTTCCCTCCTATAATCCTTCTAATTCGTCTTCTGAAACATTAGCAACGGCAACTTGATTCATTGATTTGTGGTATTTTGGATTTAATTGTATGAAGAATATTGCAGCACAAGCTCCCAAAATTCCCAATCCGATTAAGTTAAATCCTGTAAATGACGCTACAACAAATCCTAAGAAGAAGAATGGCATTAATGCTTTAGCTTCCATCATGTTTATAACCATCGCATATCCTACTACTACGATAAATCCTCCAGAAATTTGTAATCCACGTGTAATTACATCTGGAATTGCATTTAATGCATTTGTTACTGCTGATGTTCCTGCAACCATTGCAACTACACAAGCTGGAACTGCTACTCTAATTCCTTGAAGTAGTAATCCTGCAATATGACACATTTCTATTCCTCTAAAATTAGCATCTTCAGCAAATTTATCTGCTTTATGTTGGAAGAATACTGTAATAGTTCTTACAAATATTGTTAATACTTGTCCTGCTGCTGCTATAGGAATTGCTATTGCGATTCCTTCTCCTATAGATTGTTTCCCCACGATAACTAATATAGCTGAAATTACACTGGCTAAAGCCGCATCTGGTGCCATTGCTGCTCCTACGTTCATCCAACCAAGAGCTAGCATTTCAAGAGTTCCTCCTAAGATTATTCCTGTTTTTAAATCTCCAAGAACTAGTCCTATTAGTGTACAAGCAATTAAAGGTCTGTGAGTTTGTCTTTCATCAAGTACGCTTCCCATCCCAGCAATCGCTGCTACAAGTGTTACTAAAACAATTTGCATAGCATTCATATTTGTTGCCTCCTTAAGTATTTTTTTTTATTAAAAAACTTTAAATTTTAGTCAATAACGAATCCGTCTAATTTTGGTGCTAAATCTTCTTTTGGATGTGAAGCAAGTTTTCTTATTTCAAGTTCTACTCCCAAATCTCTTAATTTTTTGAAAGCTGATAAATCTTCATGCCCAATAGCTACTGCTGATGAAATAAGTTTATTTCCTTCTTTAAATGTCATTCCTCCAACATTTACAGTTTCAATTTTTACTCCTCCGTCAACTAATCTAACAATATCTGCTGGATTAGTTACTAGCATTAGTACTCTTGTATCCGCATATTTTGGATTATGATATACTGCAATAGCTTTTTCTACCGATATTATAAAAGTTTTTATATCTGGCGGTGCTACTTGCATAAGAAGTGTTTTTCTTAAAGTATCATTTGTTACTGCATCATTTACTGCAAAAATTGCGTCACATTTTGTCGCTTTTACCCAAGATGTTGCTACTTGCCCGTGAATTAGTCTGTCATCAATTCTTAATAGTGATATAATCATTTTATAATTCCCCCAAATCGTCTAAGTCGTCTGAATTTTCACTGCTTGTGTTTGTACTTTGGAATATGTCATTAAATGACTGTATTCCTGATTTTCCTGAATCTTTTGCTACTTCTGATAATTCTTTTGCACAGTTTATACTTTCTCTTGCGTCTAGTAATTCTAATAACATTGGTGCATTTACACCTGTTATTACATCCATGTTTTTATTCTCCAAAACAACTCTACTAGCTGCATTGTATGGGCTACCTCCAAAGATATCTACTAAAAATAGAGTTCCGTAATCATTATTAAATGATTCCAATGTTTCCCCATATTTTCTTACTAAATCCTCTGGCCCTTCTCCTGGTAAAAAAGTAATAGCTGCTAAATTGTCAAATTCACCTAAAACCATTTTTGATAATTCTAAAGTGTATTTAGACATTTCTCCATGTGTTGCGATAATCAAATTAACCATTGCCTACTCCTTAACTTTTTAGTTGCTCATATTAAGCCTTATATTTATTAAAAACTCTTTGCACAAGTTCAATTATTTTATTATAAGGCTTTTATGAACATATATTGTGATACGTTGTAAACTTTAAATTAGATATTTATAAAATTATTCGATATTGTCCTTTGTAAGTAATTTAACTGGAACTTTTATCTCTTTTTGAATCTTTTCTCCCGCTAAATCTTTATATGCTGATTCTGCTGCAATCTTTCCGATTTCTTTAGGATATTGAGCAACAGTTGCTGTTAATTTTTCTGCTTTTATAAGTTTTATCGCATCTTCTGAACCATCTACCCCATAAATTGCTTTAACACTCTTTAATTTATTTAATCTTTCTAAAGCTGCAACAACTCCTAGTGCTGTAGGGTCATTCTCTGCCATAATTGCAGTAATATTTGTATTCATTTTAATAATATCTTCCATAATGGACATTGCTATTTCAAGTTGTCCTTCTGAAGATTGTTTGGCAATTACTTTCAAATTAGGATACTTCGCAATCTCTTTTAAAAAGCTGTTCGTTCTTTCTATTGCCGACTTTGCCGTTGGATGCTCTAATACCACAATATTTCCCTCTGTTATTCCCAAAGTTTGCGTCAAATGTAATGCGCATAAAGTACCTGCATTCCAATTGTCTGATACAATCGTTGTTTTTACTAAATCATCATTAAATACTGGCGCATCTACTACATAAACAGGTATTCCCGCTTTTTTTGCCATTTCTAGTGCTGGTTTTATTGCTTTCCAATCAGTAGGATTAAGAAAAATTCCATCTACCTTTTGTGCAATCAAATCTTCTACCTCAGCAATCTGCTTATTCACATCTAATTGTGGGTCTAGAGAAATCAGCTTATCTCCATTAGCTTCTATGACTTCTTTTATTCCCTCATTTAGCTGAACAAAATATGGATTATTCAGAGTCATGAATGTAGCTCCAAATTTTTTTCTTCCACTCTTTTCTGCTTTAATATCTTCATTTGAATTTTTATTTATTAACCCTATTTTTGTGATAGCAAGTATAACTAACACTACTAAAACTAAAATCCCTAAAATCTTTTTCATTTACCCTCCATTTTGAGTGACTCGTTTTAGAACCTTTAGTATGATAAAATGATACTTTGTTTTTAATTAAAATACATGTACATTTTGTAACTAAATTCATATTACATTTGTCACTTTTTTATTTTTACAATTTTTATCTTTATTTATTCTTAAAATATGCTAACAAGTCTAGTATACAATGGCAAGAGAAAATGTAAACTATAATATTTAAAACCAAAAAATTAAAATATAAACAACTATACATTTTCAATAATTTAGTGTATACTTATTATATCAATGTATATAAATAATGAGTTCTAAATTTAATATTTGAGGTACTTTTTTAAGACTTTCGTATTAATATTTAATTTGAGTTTATGGCATTAGAAAAAATTTCGGAGGTTTATAATGAAAGGTACAGTTAAATGGTTTAATGATGAAAAAGGATTTGGATTCATTACTGGAGAAGATGGAAAAGACGTTTTTGCTCATTTCACTCAAATCCAAAAAGATGGTTTCAAAAAATTAACTGAAGGTGAAGAGGTTACTTTTGATATCACTAAAGGTGATAAAGGTCCTCAAGCTTCAAATATTAAATCTCTTTAATTTGATTATAAACCCAGATGATTCTGGGTTTTTTTATTTTAATTAATCTAAATAAATAACCCTACTGTTTACAGCAGGGTTATATTAAAAATATTCCTTTTTTCTCAATTATTTCACAACTATTCTAACATTAAATATTCTTTAGATTACAGTAAAGTATTTTAATTCTCTGCAAATATTATAATTTTGTATACTTAAAAGTTAGTTTTTTTAATAATCAACTATTTCCACTGTCCTAACTCTACTGGTATCTATTATTTTTCCTTCTCCAGTCATTAAAATTGGCTTAGTTATTTCAAAACTATTAAAATTTAATATTTTAGCTTTATCTCCCGTATTTAAAGTTACTTCTGAACCTATATAAAATTCTAAGAACTTTTTTATAAATAAAGTAACCATTTTATAGTCAAGTTTTCCAAACGTTTCCTTTTGAAATTTTTCCATTACTTTAAATATATTCATTTTTTTATCATAAACTCTGTTAGAAGTCATAGCATCAAATATATCTGCAATAGCAATAATCTTAGAATGTATTGGGATATTTTTACTTTTTATTCCCAAAGGATATCCAGTTCCATCTTCTCTTTCATGATGAAGAGTAACTGCTCTAAGAAGCTTTTCTTCATTATACCCCATCTCAGTCAATATTTTATGAGAGTAGGACGGGTGTTTTTTTACTTCTTCAAATTCTTCTTCCGTCAATTTTTCTGGTTTATCAAGAATTTTTTTATCAATCTTTAATTTTCCAATATCGTGAACTAATCCACCTAAAGTTAATATTTTTATGTCTTCTTTTCCTAAATCTAACCATTTCCCAATTAAGTTTCCAATAATTGCAACATTAACACTGTGATTAAACAAATAATCTTCAACTTTTTGTTCTTTAACCACTTCATTTATCAAATCCATATCAGTAATTAGAGCGTTATTCATTAATCTATTATTAATTTTATTTAAAAATTTTCTGAAATCGTCCTTAAGATTATTTGAATTATTTTGTTCCAACTCTATAAACAAAGACTTCATATCATTATGAAATTCATCAAACTCTCTTGAAATTTCTTGTTTATATTTTGAAATATTTTTTATTTCTTTTCCGTTTATAGACTTATTTTCACTTTTAACTTCTAGCAAATCAGCAATTTCTTTATAAGGTTTTTCTGAATTTATCTTTATTTGAAAATTTTCCTCAAAAAATAACTCATTTATTTTCTTTATCATTAGACTATCAATTTTTAAATTTTTAGAGAACATCAATCTTCCATGATTATCAAATAAATCTTCACCTAAGATCATCCCAATTTTTACATCTTCTAGTTTTAACGAAATTTTATTTCCCATATATTATAAATCCTTTCTATGTAAAAATAAATTAAATTATTCTTAATAATATCATAAACACTGTGATTTCACCAATAAAAATCATGAAAATAAATTTTTAATTTTATTTTTTTAATTTTATTTTTAAAAAAAATTATATATATTTCCTTCTACAACTTGTTGATTTCATTGGATTATATAAAAAAAATATTCTAATTTATAGTTGGAACTATCTAATATTAAAGGAAATATTCAAATATTTTTATCTATATATAATAAAAAACACTATACAAAACATAAAAAATGGTGTATACTTAATTTATCAATGTATAAAAGAAAAAGTTTGGGTTTAATATTTGAAGTACTTTTTTTAAAAGGCTTTCATATTAACATCTAATTTGAGTTTTATAACATTAGAAAAAATGTGGAGGTACATGAATGAAAGGTACAGTTAAATGGTTTAATGATGAAAAAGGTTTTGGATTTATTACTGGTGAAGATGGGAAAGATGTTTTCGCTCATTTCAGTGAAATTCAAAAAGACGGTTTCAAAAAATTAACTGAAGGTGAAGAAGTTACTTTTGACGTTACTAACGGAGCAAAAGGACCTCAAGCTTCAAATATCAAATCTGTTTAATTAGATTATAAAGCCCAGAATTATCTGGGCTTTTTTTATTTTATAATAAAAAGAAGTATGAAATTATTTATAAATACCATAAATAATAATTCCATACTCATTTAATTTCATAAGCAAAGTTCTTATTTTTTCTTAACAACTAATAGTCTTTGAATAACTATAAATATACAAAGAAGTGCTCCCAAAGCTATTTTCGTCCACCAAGAGCTTAATGTCCCATCAAACATTATTATAGTTTGAATTATTCCATAGATCATCACTCCAAATAATGTCCCTGCCATCATTCCTACTCCACCTGTAAGAAGAGTCCCTCCTATTACTGCAGAAGCAATAGCATCCATTTCAACTCCATTCGCATGAAGCCCATATCCTGATAACATATAAAAACTAAACACAATTCCTGCTATTCCAGAATAAATCCCACTTAAAGCATAAACCATTATCTTAGTTCTTGCTACTGGAAGCCCCATCATCTTTGCAGATTGTTCATTCCCACCTACTGCATAAACATTCCTTCCAAATTTTGTATAATGTGCTATATAAATAGAAATTCCCAACATTAGAAAAGCTACTATAACATTTACATTAATAAAGGAATCCCCGAAAAAAGGTACTGTTATCTGAGATACTTTTGTATAAAAAGGATTATCAATAATAATTGTATCACCATTTATAATATAAGTTAGCCCTCTCGCAAAATACATCCCAGCTAAGGTAACAATAAACGGTTCTAATTTCATATAGTGTATAAAAAGACCATGTGCTAGCCCAATTAATCCTGCCACTATAATAACAAGTGGAATCACTATAAAAGGAGATATATTTTTACTTAACAAATTGGCTGAAAGCATACAAACCAATGCAATTACTGCCCCAACAGAAAGGTCTATTCCTCCTATTATTAAAACAAAAGTCATTCCTAATGCTGTCACCAATAGAAAGGCATTATCAATAAATAAATTCATAATAACATTCATTGAAAAAAATCCATCAAATTTCACAGATGATATTCCAAATAGAACGGTAAATATTGACAACGTTATAAATAATGTAACATATTGTGGCTTTAATTTTAGCCCTTTTATCATGCTATCTCCTCCTTTACTATTATTTTGTTTGATATATTTTTATTTTTTTTACTTCTCTTATTTTGAATTATTTTTCTGATTTCCTCAGATTGAATGAAGAAAATTCCAACAATTACAAGAGATTTTACAAAAGTCATTACATAAGGTGATACTCCTACTGAATACATTGTTGTAGTTAAGCATTGTATCGTTAAAGCTCCTATTATACTCCCTGGAAGATAAAATCTTCCTCCTTTCATTGAAGTTCCACCGATAACTACAGCAAGTATTGCATCTAATTCCATAAAAAGTCCTGCATTATTTGCATCCGCACTTTTTACATTTGAGGCAATCAATAACCCAGCTATTCCTGCACATAATCCACTAAATACATAAGTAAAAAACTTAATTTTGTTAACGTTTATTCCCGCTATTTTACTAGATGTAGAATTGCATCCTATGGATTCAATAAATAAACCTAATGCAGTTTTCTTTAGAATAATCATCGTTAAAAGAAATACCGATCCAGCTATATATATAGAAAGAGGCAATCCTAATACATATCCACTACTTCCTAAAAGAAAAAATGTAGGATATTTAATATAAAGGATTTGTCCATCTGTTATAAGTTGTGCAATTCCTCTACCTGCAACCATCAAAATAAGTGTGGCAACAACAGGCTGTACTCCAATCTTGGCAACAAGGAATCCATTCCAAGCACCGAAAATCATAGAAACCAAAAGCGCTATAATTATCACTACTCCTATTCCCATTGAAGGCGTTTCGCTTTCTGCAAATAATGCAGCAGATACTGCACCAGAAATTGCAACAATAGCTCCTACAGAAATATCGATTCCTCCTCCTCCTGTAGCAATTACAAGTGTTAACCCTATTGCAAGAAGCATTAAATATGTAGAACGATTTAAAACATCAATTAAACTTCCAAAAAAATGCCCATCTTTTATGGTAATATTAAAAAAGTTTTTATTAAAAATTACATTAAAGGCAATTATTATTCCAAGAATAACTAAAGGTAAAAAAATTCTTGATTCTGTTATTTTTTTTATATTCATTACTCTTGCCCCCCTGCAATTGTTTTCATTATATTATGCTCGTTTATATCTATTCCTATTAACTGCCCAATGATTTCTCTATCACGAAGTACATTTACTCTATCACAACATCTTACCATCTCCTCCAGTTCAGATGATATGAAAATGACTGACATCCCTTTTGCTGCTAGTTCTACGATAAGCTTTTGTATTTCAGCTTTTGCACCCACATCTATTCCTCTTGTAGGCTCATCAAGTATAAGTAACTCTGGCTCTGTTATGAGCCATCTTGCAAGTAAAACTTTTTGTTGATTTCCTCCGCTCAAATTTTTTATAAGCTGTTCTGAACCTGAGGTTTTTATATTTAAAAGTTTTATATATTTATCTGCAATTTCTTCTTGTTGTTTTCTTGAAATAGTATTCATTATTCCTTTTTTTGCTTGAAGTGCTAAAATAATATTTTCTCTGACTGTAAGAGAATCTACTATTCCTTCAGTTTTTCTATTTTCCGAACAAAAAGAAAGTCCATTTTTAATCGCTGTAATAGGATTTTTCATATTAACTGTTCTACCTTTTATATTTATATTTCCAGTATCATTTCTATCTACACCATATAATAATCTAACTATTTCAGTCCTTCCAGACCCCAAAAGTCCAGCTAACCCTACAACCTCTCCTTTATCTACATTAAAATCAAATTTTTCAATGACTCCCTTATTAGATATTCCTATCGCTTCCAAAAACACATTAATTTCGTCTTTTTTTAATTCTACTTGCTTATTTCCGTGAATATCTGCTAACTCATCAAACTCTTTTCCTATCATTTTTCCAACAAGTTGAACTTTTGGCAAATCAGATACAGGATAACTTCCCACTAATTCTCCATTCCTTAAAACAGTTATTCTATCTGAAACTCTGTAAACCTGATCCATAAAATGTGTAACAAATACTATAGCCATCCCTTGACTCTTTAATTTGTTCATTGTATTAAAAAGTTCTTCAACTTCATCATTATCAAGGCTAGAAGTAGGTTCATCTAAAATCAAAACTTTTGCTGAAATATCAATAGCTCTTGCAATAGCTACCATTTGTTGAACAGCTACAGAATAAGAATCTAAAGTTCTTGTTACATCTATTTTAATATTGATTTTTTCTAAAGTTATCTTTGCTTTTTTATTTATTTCTTTCCAATCAATAACACCATTTTTTATAATTTCTCTACCTATAAATATATTTTCTGCTACAGACAAATTCGGACATAAATTAACTTCTTGATAAACAGTACTAATACCAAGACTTTGAGCTTCTTTTGTTGATTTCGCTTTTATTTTTTCTCCATTCAAATATACTTCCCCTGAATCAATACTCTCAATACCTGTAAGTACCTTTATAAGAGTTGATTTTCCCGCTCCATTTTCTCCCATTAACGCGTGTATTTCTCCTGGATAAAGAGTTAAATCTACATTAAAAAGAGCTCTTACTCCTGGAAACGTTTTACATATTTTATTCATTTGTAATATTGGCTTTATCTCTCGCATATCTCCTCCTTTTATCCTAAATTAAGAACCGCTGTAAGACTCTTTATCTCACAGCGGTTTTATTGAGACTAACTTTGTCTTTTTTATTTTTTGATTAGTATTTTCTATTTGGAAGCTCTTTTTTCGCTTGATTCATTCTATAAATTCCTTCATTAGATTTTATCCATTTAGGAACTGTTTGTCCTGCTGCAAGTTTTTTAGCTGTTTCCATTATTTGTGGCCCAAGAAGTGGATTGCATTCTACTGTTACATTTGCTTTTCCTGCTGCCATAGCTTCAAATATTCCTTTTACTCCATCAATTGAAACTATTTTAATGTCTACACCTGGTTTTAATCCAAATTCTTCAATTGCTTGAATAGCTCCTAACGCCATATCATCGTTATGTGCATATAATCCATTGATTTTATTACCATATTTTTTAAGGAAAGATTCCATAACTTCTTTTCCTTTTGCAATTGTAAAATCTCCAGATTGCGATGCTAACATTTTTATGTTTGAATATTTTGCTATTTCATCCGCAAATCCTTTTAGTCTATCAACTTGAGCTGAAGATCCTACAGTTCCTTGTAATTCAACTATATTTCCTGTATTATTTAATAATTTTGCCATTTCTATAGCTGCATTTTTCCCTTCTAATGGGAAGTCTGATCCTACAAATGTTGCATAAAGACTTTCATCTTTTACATTAATTGTTCTATCAACTATTATTACAGGTATTTTTGCTTTCTTAGCTTCTTGTAACACAGTATCCCAACCTGATTCAACTACAGGTGCAAGAGCAATTACATCTACTTTTTGAGCAATAAAACTTCTTAATGCTTTAATTTGATTTTCTTGTTTTTGTTGAGCATCAGAGAATTTCAAAGTTATACCTTGCGCCTTAGCTGCTGCTTTTATCGAACCCGTTTCTGCTGTTCTCCAACCACTTTCTGCTCCTATTTGAGCAAATCCAAGTACTAATTTTTTCGGTGATGCACTCACTGCCACACTAAATAACATCATAACTGTCATAGCCACACTAAACAAAACCTTGCTTAATTTCATAAAACCATACCTCCTATTTTTTTTGTACTTCACAGTACTTTTGTTAATAAAGATTATTATATTTAAACTTATATTTTCTTTTCATATCATAAGTATACTCTCACAAAATAACAATTGAAATGGACTTTATTACTTATTTGGTTGATTTTTTTACTTTTTAATTATTTTCAGAACATTTTATATAGTTAACCAAAAAAAAATTGGAAAACATGATATTTAAATACTATCAAAATAAATGTATTTCCATTTTTAGAGAAAACTTTTATGAATAGAAAAATATAGTAAATTTAAAATTTCAGGAATTAGATGGTATTTCCTTTATGGGAAATAAATAATGTTTAAGAATTTTAACTTCATTGGTCGTATTTTTTTGATATGAAAATAAGTAATTAAGACACTATAGTCATTTACAAAATTATTTATTATTATTTTTGTATTCACTAGGAGTAAGTCCTGTTATTTTTTTAAAAATATAGCTAAAATAATGCGAATCATTGTAACCTATCCTTTCAGCTATTTCATATGTTTTCATCGGTGAAGAAACTAGAAGTTCTTTAGCTTTTTTTATCCTAATTTTTGTAAGATAATCTATAAAAACTTCTCCCATACCATTTCTAAATATAGTACTAAAATGATTCGGACTCACATTAATTTTATGTGCTACTAAATTAAGCGACAACTCTGGATTCATATATTCTTTATGCATAAACTTTTTAGCTTCCTCTATTATTTTCCCATACCTATTATTTCTATTATCATCTCTAAATTTGATAACTTTTATAAAAAGTTGAATAAGAAATCTTTTAAGTTCTTCTATAGAGTTAATGCTAAAGCATAAAAACTCGATGTCTTTCATTTCTGGTATTATTGAAATGACATCTTCTTCATTGAGCTCCTTAATTAGCTTTGCTGCAATCATAAATATATTCATTAAAGTATAATAAATATAAATATAAGAGTAACCTAATGCACCATCTAATCGCTTTATATATTCGTTTACAAAATCATCTATATGTTCTATGTTTCCTAATCTAAAAAACTCTTCTATATCTTCATTATCATTTTTATAAAAATCTTTACTTATCACATTCTTTTTATTTTGTATTTTTTTTATAAAATCTTTTTCTACTATATATTTTTCAAAATTCCATATTTTATTTTTCTTATCTTCATTTATTTTTTTAGCAATTCCATTTAATGCAACTATTAATTTCTCAGAAGAAAAAGGCTTTAATATATATTCATCTGCTCCAATGCTTAATGCTTCTCTAGCAAATTCAAATTCATCATAACCAGTAAGAACCATAATTCTTATATTTGGAATTTCTTTTTTTAAAATTCTACTTAACTCTAATCCATTCATAAATGGCATTTTTATATCTGTTATTACAATATCAGGTATAATATTTCTTATCAATGGCAATGCCTCTTCTCCGTCACGAGCTTCCCCACAGAATATATACCCTTCTTCTTCCCATTTAACATTATTTTTCATTCCATTCCTTAATAATTCTTCATCTTCAACAATAAAAATTTTGTACATGAATTCACCCCATAACTGGTATTATTATTTTTATTTTGGTTCCAATTTCATAAGTACTTTCTATACTTATTCCATACTCATTTCCAAAATATAGTTTTATTCTTTCATTTACATTAAAAAGCCCAAAACCACTCTGTTCTTCTTCAATATGATAATTAAAATCTGGTTCTAGTAATTTTTCTGACAAAATTTTTAACTTATCCTCTTTTATTCCTATTCCAGTATCTTCAATTTCAAAGATTATCTGATTGAAATTATTTCTAAAACCATATATTTTTATATGTCCGCCTATTCTTTTATTTTTTATTCCATGATAAATTGCATTTTCTACTATTGGTTGTAATACTATCTTAATTATTTTATTATTTATAATATCATTTTCAATATTAATTGTATAAGATAGTAAATCTCCATATCTCATTTTCTGTATAACTAGATAGTTTCTGCAATGCTCTATTTCTCTTCCTATCGAGATAAATTCTGCTCCCTTGCTCAATGAAATTCTAAAAAATACAGATAAAGCTGTTACCATATCTATAATTTTTATTTTATCTTGCGCCTCTGCCATCCATACAATCGCATCTAAGGAATTATATAGAAAATGTGGATTTATTTGAGCTTGCATTATATTTAATTCAAGTTTTTTTAGTTTTTTCTGTTCTTTTATACTACTTTCCAATAACAACTTAATTTTTTTAATCATTTCATTAAAACTTTTTCCCAAATCAGATAATTCATCATGACCAGGAACCGTCACCCTTACTTCTAGATTGCCTTTTTCAACAGATGCCATCTGCTTTTTAAGATTTCTTATAGGTTCTGTCACTTTATCTGTTAAAAACGTAAATAAACCAAAACTTAAAAATACACAAATTACAACTACAGATATTGTTAAATATTTTATTTTATAAGCATCTTTCATTATTTCTTCAATAGGTACTTCTCCAAAAATTTTCCAGCCTGAAACAAGATTATCAGGAATATCATTAACAATAAGATAATCAATTCCACATAAATTTTGTATCGTATTCCCAGTTTTTTTCTTAAAAATATCATTCCATCTATAATCGCTTACATGTTCTACAAACTCTTTTGGCGGATAAGATACAATAATATTACTCTTATCTAAAATATAAAATCTCCCAGTTTTTCCCATACTATAATTATTACATACTTTTTCAATAATAGAAGTATCAAAGTCTACAACAACTATTCCTATAATCTCATCAGTTTTATTATCAATAATTGTAGTTCCAAAAGAAATTATATTTCCTATATTTTTAAAAGATATATATTCTGATGTATAATCTTGAATTACTAGAATTTCTTTTGGTTTTTTACTTATAATGTTATACATTGGATTAGATTCAAACTCTTCTTGTTCAAGTTTATATGTACCTTTTCTTTCGCTGATTACTTTTCTATTTTTTCCAATTATATATATATCCATTATATTTTTATTGTACTTATATGTATTTCTATATGCTTTAAATAATTCATATACAGAATTATTTTCTATATCATTATTTTTATTATTGCTTAAAATTTGTTTTACACTTTCATGTCGGCCTATTTCTAAAAACGTCTCTGTTTCACTAAATATATTTCTAATTTCACCACTTAATTGTTCTATTGTTTTTATTGCTGATTCTATTGTAAGTTTAGATATAGTTTTTTTAGCTTGAAAATAAGAAAAAGTTCCTACTATACTTATAGGAACTGTTGCTAATATAAAAAAAATAGTTAATAGCTTTATTTTTATAGTTATCTTATTGAATTTAAAATTTTTCATATGTCTAACCCCTTCTAAATTCTTTTTTTCTTCTATTCAATTAACTGTATAAAGCATACCAACATTATCATTTCTAAAATTTTAATATTTAAAGGACTTCTAATTCAAGAAGCCCTCATTCTCACAAAGTCTTTAATCTTATACCTCAAATCTATCTATCATTCTCTTTAACTCTTCTGCTAAATTTGACAATTCATTTGAAGCAGCCAGTGTTTCTTCTGTAGATGCTGTCTGTTGTTCGATTACTTGCCCTATATTTAGTAAATATTCCTTATTTTTTTCTAATAACTCAAAATGATTTATTGTTTCTTTTTCTATCTTAGAACTATCTTCAGATAAAACTTCAATTCCAATAGCTGATTCACTTATTATATTTGCTTGTTCTTCCATGGAATTTAGAACATTCCTTATTTCCAAATTTGTATTTGTTACTTTTTCATTTATCTCATTCAATTGATTTCCAGCTTTGGCTGACATTTGAGAACTTTCTTTAACTCTATTTCTCATTTCTTTAATTAGATGAGATATTTTTTCTGTAAATTTTTGAGAATTTTCAGCAAGTTTTTTTACCTCATCTGCAACAACAGCAAATCCTCTCCCTGCATCACCTGCTCTTGCCGCTTCTATTGCTGCATTGAGAGCTAAGAGATTTGTTTGTTCTGCTATACTAAATATTTCAGAGATATTAATATCAACTTCAATACTTATTTCGTCTATTCTTTTTATTCCATCCAAAGTTTTAATAACTATTTCATGCCCTTCTTTTGCAGTACTTGCTGCTTCATTAGACATTTTCATTGTATTCCCCGTATCTTTAACAACTTGTTTTATTGATTTAGCTATATCAATTATAGTTTCAGAAATTTCTCCCATCCCATTTGCTTGAGCTCCAATACTATTTTTAATTTCCTTCATTTTATCTTCTGTAATATTAAAATTTGTTTCAAGTTCATTTTTTTTCTCAATTTGTATCATTGCACCGCTGGCTATCATTTCCATTTGAGATGTCATCTCTGTTGCTGAACTAGCCAAACTTTCACTGGATTTTCCTATTTCGACAATCAAATTACTCATAGCATTATTAAATGTATCAAATGCCCTAGAAAGTACTCCAATTTCATCTTTTCTATTTATTAATTTTTTTGAAATCTTGTTATTAAATTTATAATCTGAAAGTTTTTCCGCAAGGTTAGCAACTTCTGACAATGGTTTAGATAGACTAGAAGCTATAAAAACAGATATAAAAATAACTAAAATCAATCCAATTACCATATATATTCCTGTTTCAATTATAATTTTATTAGCTTCACTATATTTATCTCTTAATGGTACACTAATTCCAATAGACCAGTTAGGTGTATTTTTTATTTTACTTGTTATCATAAACAAATCATTTCCACCTTTGTCTTTGGCTATAATCGATGCTGCTTCTCCTATTATTATTTTTTCAGCATCTTTTTTATTTATTTTTATTTTATCTGTCCTTAGCAAATTCAAATTAAATCTTTCTTCAACTATAGGGTGAGCAATCATTGTTCCTACATCATCAATTATCCATCCATATCCACTTTTCCCCACTTTAATATCACTAGTAACTTTTGAAATCGTTTCAAGTAAAATACTTCCTCCTAAAACTCCTACTTTTTCACCATCAAAATCTCTTACTATTACTAAAATGTGGAAAGCTGGTTTACCAGTTATTTCATCTAAAACAGGTCTGCTTATTACATAAGATTTCCCTTGTCTTATTATTTCTTTAAAATAATCTTTTTCAGATATATCGCCTTTTTTCCCACTAGATGTAAAAAACTTACCTTCGATATCCGAAAAAAACAAATCTGCTATTCTTGTCTTTCTAGTTTCCAACTTTTTCTTCATACATAATGCTATTTCATCGTAGTTATTTGTTGATAAAGATGGGTCTTCTGCCAATAAAAGCATTTCATTACTAAGTCCTTCAATATAGAAAGAAATAGCCTCTGACTTAGTATTTATCGTTTTTACAACTTCATTATCAATCAATTTAGAAAAGGATTGAGAAGTATTAACATATGTTAAGAAACCAATTACTAAATAAATTAGTAAAAAAAGAGTTGTGAAGCTTAAAATAATTTTATTTTTAATTTTCATTTTTTCTCCAATTCTAAGACATTTATCTTACTTACGTACCCAATTTTTTATTTAAAGAGATACGTAGTCTTTTGAGTATAAATATTTTCAGTTGAATATATTTTCATATTTTCAGGACATAGATTTGCAATATCTGGATAATCCTGAGTTTCCAAACAAAACCCATAGTGTTTAGGATAATTAGATACTCCTTCAAGATAATTTCCTGTATAGAAAACTACTATAGGTTGATCTGTTATAAATTCTATTCTTCTACCTGATTTTTCATCTACCACATACCCATCTATATCTTTTTCTTTTGATAATAAAAAGGGATGATCATAACCGTCTCCTACTATTTTTAGCTGCTCACTATTTGTTTCTCTTGCTTTTCCTAAGAATATTCCTTTATCTTTATTAAATATTTCATCCTCAGTTATCAATTTTACTGGTAATGTATTTCTATCAACTAAGTAATATCCTAGAGCATTGAATTTAAGCTCTTGCTCATAGATATTTTCTTTGAAATTACCACTCAAGTTAAAATATACATGATTTGTTAAATTCATATAAGTTGGTCTATCTGGTTTCCCTTGATATTCTATAGTTATTGAATCTTCATTCACTATATATTTTACCAATATATCTACAGTTCCAGGATACCCATCTTCCAGATGAGGGCAAATAGTTTTAAAACTTAATACTACTTTATCATCTACAGATTCATAACTACTTTCCCAAACTCTATTATGAAGCCCTTTTAATCCACCATGTAAATTATTAGTTCCATCATTTTGAGTTAACTGGTAAATCTCTCCATTTATTTCTAGAATCCCATTCTTAGTTCTTCCGGCAATTCTTCCTACTATTGCACCAAAATATGGAGTATTATCTTTTTCATAATCACTTAGATTATCAAAACCTAAAACTATATTTTCCATTTTTCCATCTCTATTTGGTGTATATAGAGACTTAATTACACATCCATAATTTAATATTTCTATTTTAATTTTAGAAGTTTCTATAGTGTAAAGAATTACTTCTTCATTATTTTTAGTTTGTCCGAATACTTTTGATTGTATTTTCATGCTAAAACTCCTTTGTTTCAAATTCTATTAATTTTTTATGGAAAAATAGCTTTCTTAATAATTTAAGAAAGCTATTTTAGGGATGATAGGTTCAGTATAAAAAATGTATAACTATATGAAATTTTAGAATCCTCGTAAATTTGTAATAATAAACTAGCGAAGGTAATTATCACTTAATTGCAATGGAAATCTAAAATATATATCGAATCTCTAGTGCCATTATTTATTCCAACTGTATAAATATTTTATTCTCTTCTCTTTAATATTTTTTAGGGCAAGAACTTATCTTGCCCTTCAAGTTAGGGGAGGAGCGTATTTTAGGAACTTCCTAAAATTAATCTATCTAAAATTATCAATTGTCTTTTTTTCATTATTCTTTTGATTTAGTCATTAAATCAAAAGCTACTGCTAATAACAAAACTATTCCTTTTATTGCTTGTTGCCAGTCTATTCCTAAACCTACAAGAGACATTCCGTTATTCAGTACTCCCATAAATAGTCCACCTATTATGGCTCCTATGATTGTTCCTTTCCCTCCAGATGTTGATGCTCCACCTATGAAACATGCTGCTATTGCGTCTAGTTCAAAAGATGTTCCTGCTTTTGGAGTTGCTGCATTTAGTCTTGCTGCAAATACTATTCCCGATAATGCTGCCATTACTCCCATATTTACAAATACCCAGAATACTAGTTTTTTAGTTTTTATCCCAGATAAGCTTGCTGCTTTTTCATTTCCACCTAAAGCATATATATGTCTTCCAATAACTGTCTTTTTAGTAAAGAAAGTATAAACCATTATTAATATAAATAGTAAAACTAGTACGTTTGGAACTCCTTTATAAAGTGCTAAAGTAACTGTAAACCAGTTAATTGCTAATATTATCAAGAATAACTTAGATACAAAGAACTTCATTGGTAAAACTTCAAATTCATATTTCAGTTGTGCTTTTCTTGCTTTCCATTCAGAATAAATGAATAATAGAGAACCTACAACTCCAATTAATACTGTTAAGATATGTATGTTTGTTCCTTGAAAAAAATCTGGAATAAATCCTGAAGATATAAGTTGAAACTCTTTTGGATATGGTGCTAAAGATTTTCCACCTAAAAGAACCATTGTAAGACCTCTAAATAGAAGCATTCCTCCAAGAGTTACTATAAATGCTGGCATTTTCACATATGAAATCCACCAACCTTGGAATGCACCAACAAGTCCTCCAACTAATAGTGAGATTAAAATTGCAAGAATAAAATTAACTTTTAAGTTAATCGCAAGTATTGCGGATATTGCTCCCACCAGTGCTACAGTAGAACCTACCGATAAGTCAATATGAAAAGCAACAATTACAAGAAGCATTCCTATAGCAAGTATTAAAATATAACTATTTTGAAGTATCATATTTGTTATATTAAGGGGATCAAATAATATCCCATCTGTCATAAATTGAAAAAATATCATTATAGAGATAAGAGCTATTATCATCCCGTATTGTCTAATATTACTTTTTAATAGTGTTTTAAATGAATTGAACATTTAATTATCCTCCTTTTTGTCTTTTACTATACATTTCATAATCTCTTCTTGAGATGCGTTTTTTATGTCCATTTCACCAATTATTTTTCCCTCATTCATTATATAAACTCTATCGCACATCCCAAGTATTTCAGGAAGTTCTGAGGAAATTACTATAACGCCTTTTCCTTGTTCCACTAATTCATTTATTATTGTGTAGATTTCAAATTTCGCACCAACATCTATTCCTCTAGTAGGTTCATCCAAAATCAGTATGTCTGGTTCAGAGAACATCCATTTGCTTAGAACTACCTTTTGTTGATTTCCTCCACTCAAGTTTCCTACTTTTTGAAGTATCGAAGAACATTTAGTTTTCATCTGTTTTCTAAGTTCTTCAGCTACAACAATTTCTTTATTTTCATCTATAACTAAATTTTTAGATATTTTTTTTAAGTTTGTAAGAGTTGTATTTTGCTTAATATTATCCTCTAGTATTAACCCTAATTTTTTTCTATCTTCAGTAACATATGCAATTCCGTATTCGATAGCTTTATCTACTGTATTAGGAAATATTTCTTCTCCATTTTTATATACTTGTCCTGTAATTTTTTTTCCATAAGCTTTTCCAAAAATACTCATGGCAAGTTCTGTTCTTCCTGCTCCCATTAATCCTGATATTCCTACTACTTCACCTTTTCTAAGATTGAAATTTACATTAGAAATTACTTTTTTATTGCTACGTTCTGGATGGTAAACATTCCAATCTTTTACTTCAAATATTTTTTCTCCTATTTTAGGAGTTCTTTCAGGATAACGATGGCTTAAATCTCTTCCTACCATTCCTTTAATAATCCTGTCCTCATCTACCTTATCTTTCTTAAAATCAAGAGTTTCTATTGTTTTACCGTCTCTTATGATAGTAAGAGAATCTGCTACTTTACATATTTCGTTTAATTTATGAGTAATTAATATACATGATATTCCATGATTTTTTAGTTCCAGTATCAAATCTAATAAATTATCGCTGTCTTTTTCATTAAGTGCTGCTGTAGGTTCATCTAAAATCAGTATTTTTACTTTCTTTGACAGAGCTTTTGCTATTTCAACTAATTGTTGTTTTCCTACTCCAATTTCAGAAATTAAAGTATCTGGATGCTCTGATAATCCTACTTTTTTCATTAGTTCTTTAGTGACAGTTATTGTTTCATTCCATTGAATTACTCCGTTTCTTGCCATTTCATTTCCCAAAAATATATTTTCTGTAATTGATAAGTTTGGTGCAAGAGCTAGTTCTTGATGTATTATTACTATTCCCAATTCTTCACTTTTTTTAATATCTTTAAATTCACAGACATTGCCTTCTACCAATATATCTCCAGAGTAAGTTCCATGAGGATAAACTCCACTTAATACTTTCATCAAAGTTGATTTTCCTGCACCATTTTCTCCAGCTAAGGCATGAATTTCTCCTTTTTTTAATTTTAAATTAACATTATCTAGGGCTTTCACTCCAGGAAATGTTTTTATAATATTTTTCATTTCAAGAATTATTTCTGACATGATACGCTCCTTTCTATTTGGGGGGCTAAAGCAAAGTTACTTTAGCCCAAAACCAATATTATTTCAATTCATCTTCTGTGTAATATCCTGAACCAACTAATATATCTTTATAGTTGTCTTTATCTACAGAAACTGGTTTTTCCAAAAATGAAGGAACAACTTTAGATCCATTATTATATGTTTTTGTATCATTAACTTCTGGCATTTTGTCTGCTAAAATTGCATCTATCATAGTAACTGCTCTTTTCGCTAAAACTCTTGTATCTTTAAATACAGTTGATGTTTGTTCTCCTGTGATTATTGATTTAATTGAAGGTAACTCTGCATCTTGTCCTGTTATGATTGGCATAAGTTGATCTGCTTTCCCGTATCCTACACCTTTTAGAGAAGAAACAATTCCTATACTTATTCCATCATATGGAGACAAAACTGCATTAATTTTTTTGTCAGTATAGTAAGCACTTAATAAGTTATCCATTCTAGCTTGTGCTGTAGCTCCATCCCATCTTAAAGTTGCCGCTTGGCTAAATTCTGTTTGTTTACTTCCAATAATTAATTTACCTGATTCAATAAAAGGTTTTAATATAGACATAGCTCCATCAAAGAAATAATTAGCATTATTGTCATCAGGTGATCCTGCAAATACTTCTGCGTAAAAAGGTCCTTTAGCATTTTTTAAATCTAATTTATCTACTATATATGTACCTTGCAACACTCCTACTTGGAAGTTGTCAAAAGTAGCATAATATGATACAGCAGGTGTGTTTTTAATAAGTCTGTCATAAGAAACAACTGGAATATTGTTAGTTACTGCAGCTTCCAATACATTTGATAATGATTCTCCATCAATAGGTGCAACAACTAATGCATCTACTTTTTTACTTATCATATTTTCAATTTGAGATACTTGATTTTCTACTACATCTTCTGCATATTGAAGATCTACTTTATACCCAAGAGCTTCAAACTCTTTTACCATATTATTTCCATCATCAATCCATCTTTGAGATGATTTTGTAGGCATAGCTATACCTATAGTTTTAACTTCTTTCCCCTCTGTTGTAGCCTCTTTACTTTCTTTTTTACCACAACCAACAAATAAAACTAAAATTGCCATGAAACATAAAACTATTTTTCTCATTTGTTCCTCCTAATTTATATTTTTTTTGTAAAAACAAAAACTTTAAATCAAAATAATCTAAGAAACTCTCATTCTCATTTAACAATCCTTAACTTAATTCAATAAACTAATCTCTTGTACTTTTTATTTGTTGTGTGACTTAAACCTTACTTTTGCCCATAATAAGCATTAGCACCATGTTTTCTTAAGTAGTGTTTATCTTGTAAGTATTTATCTGCTTGCCTTATTCTTGGATTTATACTACTTGTGTAGTATGCCATCTTTGCTACTTCTTCTAGTACTACTGCATTGTAAACTGCTTCTTCTGGTGTTTTTCCCCAAGTAAATGGTCCATGGCTTGCTACTACTATTCCTGGAACTTCTATTGCTTTTATCTTTCTAGCTTCTATTGTTTCTATTATTACTTTTCCTGTTTCTGTCTCATAATCTCTTGTGATTTCTTCTTCTGTTAATCTTCTAGTACAAGGTATATCTCCATAGAAGTAATCTGCATGAGTTGTTCCATAAGCAGGTATATCGTTACAGGCTTGTGCCCAGCTTGTTGCGAAGGTAGAGTGAGTATGAACCACTCCACCTAATTCAGTATATTTTTTGTATAACTCTATATGTGTTGCTGTATCAGATGATGGTCTGTAGTTTCCTTCTACCACATTACCTTCTAGGTCTACGACTACCATATGTTCAGCTTTCATATCTTCATATTTAACTCCACTTGGCTTTATTACTATAAGTCCTTTTTCTCTATCTATTGCACTTACATTTCCCCAAGTGTATGTTACAAGTCCTCTTTTATCTAGCTCCAAATTTTCTTTTAGAACTCTTTCTTTCAACTCTTCTAACATAGCTATTCTCCTTAATCTTTTAAGATTATCTTAATCTGCTTACTAAATCATTTAATCTTAATTTATCTTTAAAACAATCAAGTTTAGTATTTTCATCAATTACTACGAATTCAATATCAAAGTATTCTGCGTAATCTCTTAAAGTTTCTATATCAAGGTCATAAGTCATTACAGTATGATGAGCTCCTCCAGCATATATCCAAGCTTCAGTAGCTGTTTCAAGATTTGGTAATGGTTTCCACATTACATTTCCTACAGGAAGTTTAGGCATTTTTTCTAAAGCAGGGAATGCATCAACTTTGTTAACTATCATTCTGTAACGATTATCTAATTCTATTAGAGATATTTGAAGAGCATCTCCTTTTTTACCGTCAAATAGAACTCTAGCTGGTGCTGATTTCCCACCAATTCCTAAGTGATGAACTTCAATTCTTGGTTTTCCATTTGCAATTGTTGGGCAAACTTCAAGCATATGAGAACCTAATACATAACCATCATTAACCATGTGGTAAGTATAGTCTTCCATAAATGATGTTCCACCAGTTCTTCCTTTAGTCATTTCTTTAACTATGTGAGTCATTGCAGAAGTTTTCCAATCTCCTTCTCCTCCAAATCCATACCCATCATACATTAAGTTTTGACTAGCAAGTCCACCTAATTGTTCTAAACCGTGTAAGTCTTCAAATGTATCTGTGAAAGCTTTTGCTCCGATTTTATCAAGACATTTTTTCATAGCTATATTAAGTTTAGCTTGATATCTGATTGATTCAAGGTTAATAGTATTTATGTCATATCTTTCTTTGTATTCTGCAAGTTGAGTGCTTATTTCTTCTTCAGTAACTGCATTTACATATTCTACTAAATCTCCTACTGGCCAAGTATTTACTTGCCATCCAAAGTTGATTTGAGCACTTACTTTATTTCCTTCAGTAACTGCTACTTGACGCATGTTGTCTCCAAAACGGCATACTTTTAAGTTTTTTGATACAGCAATTCCAATAGCAACCCTTATCCAGTTTTCTATTCTTTTAACTGTTCTATCTTCTTTGTAGTATCCAGCAATTACTTTTCTACTTCTACCCATTCTAGTATGGATAAATCCGTGTTCTCTATCTCCGTGGGCAGCTTGGTTAAGATTCATGAAGTCCATATCGATTTCATTCCAAGGAATCTCTTTATTGTATTGAGTATGTAAGTGTAAGAAAGGTTTTGAGTAATTAGCTAAACCATTAATCCACATTTTTGAAGGAGAGAAAGTATGCATCCAAGCAATTACTCCCACGCACTCTTTGTCATATTGAGCTTCAGAAAGCATATCTGTAATTTCATCTGGAGTTGTTAATGTTCCTTTATTTACAACTTCGCAAACTATTTCATCTTTACTATTTAAAAAATTTACCATTTCAGTAACATGATCTGCTACTTCTTTTAATGTTTCAGGTCCGTATAAATGTTGAGAACCTGTAATGAACCAAACTTTTTTCATTTTGACCTCCAAATTTATTTTTTCTTTTATTGCAGTGGCACTTGCCTTGGTATAATTTATCTACAAATATTGCATTAAACATTTCTATACAACTGCTGTTATCTTAAAATCTAAAACCTAAGCGTGGGACGCTTAACCCCAATTAAAATAATTACTTTTTATTGTTGTTCGTCCAACGTAAGGTTGGTGCGGTGAAGCTGCATAAGCTTCAAGTGTTTTATGTTTAGAATTTTTTTAAGACTCTTTTGAATTCTTTATTTATCGTAAACTTCTTTTTCTAAGAAGTTTCCAACTTTTTCATATTCTCTGAATAACTCTTCATATATTGCTACTTTTTCTGGCTCAGGGAAATACTCTTTTTCAAACTCATCTAACATATATTGTTGAGCTTCTTCAGCAGTTTTATATATTCCAGATTGAACTGCAGCAAATATTGCAGCTCCCCTTGCTACTGTTTGAAGTGATCTTGCAACTTTTATAGGCTTATTCATTACATTTGCAAGAATTTGCATGATAAATGGTGATTTTTTTGCTACTCCACCAGTTGCTATAATTTCATCTATTCTTATTTCTTCTTCTATAAATCTATCTACTATCTTTCTAGCACCAAAAGCTGTAGCCTCCACTATTGCCTTATATATATGAGGTGCTTCTGTTCCAAGACTTAATCCAACTAATGCTGCTTTTAAATTTTGATTAGCATAAGGAGTTCTTCTACCATTAATCCAATCTAAAGCAACTATAGAATCTTTTGTTGTTGGAAGTTTTAAAGCTTCTCTTTCTAATGCTGGCAATAACCCTTCAAATACTTTATCTTCTATTTGTTTAATTTCAGTTTCAGATAGGACATCTTGTCCTTTAAGTGCTAGTATTGGCCAAGTAAGAATTTTTTTGTACCATGCATAGTAATCTCCAAAGGCTGATTGTCCAGCTTCCATTCCTATCATGTCTTCAACTACTGAACCATCTACTTGTCCACAAATTCCACCTATTAACTTGTTTCCTACATGCTCTTTTGGAGCTATAAGGATATCACAAGTTGAAGTTCCTATTATTTTTACAAATGAGTATGATTTTGCTCCTGACCCAACAGCACCCATGTGACAGTCAAAAGCTCCTATTCCTATACTTACTGTTTCAGGAAGTCCTAATTTATTTGCCCATTCTTTAGAAATAGTTCCTATTGAATGTTCAGAAGTAAAAGTATCATTTCCCATAGTTTCTACCATTCCATCTAGTAATGGGTCTATTTTAGTAAAGAACTCATTTGGAGGATATCCATTGAACTCTTCATTCCACATACCTTTATGTCCTGCAGAACATCTACCTCTTTTAATATCTTTTGGATTCATGTTTCCTGTTAAATATGCAGGAAGCCAGTCACAGTGTTCTATCCATGTGAAAGCTTTTTCTCTAACTGCTTTATCTTCTCTAGTTACATGAAGTATCTTTGCCCAAAACCATTCAGACGAGTATACTCCTCCAATATATTTAGTGTAATCAACATCTGAAACATTTCTTGCAACATGATTTATCTCGTCAGCTTCTTTAATTGAGCTATGGTCTTTCCATAATACAAACATTGCATTAGGATTTTCTGCAAACTCTGGAAGAAGTGCTAGAATATTTCCATCTTTGTCCATTGCAGCAGGTGTAGAACCTGTAGTATCAATCGATATTCCTTTTATGTTAGCAACAACATCTTTAGGTAAATCTTTTATTACTTCTTTAACAACATACTCCAATCCTTCAATGTAATCTAACGGATGTTGTCTGAAAATATTTTTTTCAGGTTCACAGTACATTCCTTTAGCCCATCTAGGATAGTAGAAAATAGCAGTTCCCAATTCTTCTCCATTACTTACGTCTAGTACAACAGATCTACAAGAATCACTTCCGTAATCTATTCCTATTACATATCCTTTCATTTTCTTATCACTTCCCCTTAGTTAAAAATGCTTGTTTTTTGAACTATTTGTTTTTATATCACAAATATAACTCTTAAATGAAAAAAAGTCAATATACTTTAGAAAAATTTTTCAAAAACAAAAAATTTTTTTCACTTTTTTTCATATAAGTTGACTTTTTTTTTATATATGTTATAATAATTTATAAAAATTAATAAAGGTATATTTAAGGAGGCTATATGAATCTAAAAGAGATTTCCGATAAATTGAATGTTTCTATGTCAACTATTTCAAGGGTTATAAATAACAAACCCGGTGTTAATGAAAAAACAAGAAATACTATAAGAGAATATTT
>JAGNSM010000190.1 GCA_017988045.1 Fusobacteriaceae bacterium | reverse complement strand
TTTTTAAGTCTTGTGGAATTTTCTTGCCTAATGAGTTTGCTACAATTACTGTAGTAGCTCCAATAATATCGCTACTTGCAAAAACTCCATCAATATCTGGATAATCACGAAATAACTTTTCAATCTTGCTTTTATAACTATCAAAAGTATCAAGTTTTATTTCAATTAGAGTAGTTTCAATATCTAATTTTTCTGTTACATCAGAAAAAGCTTCATAACGTTTATTAGCGGGAGTATTAAGAGATAATGGACCACTAATATGAGCTATTTTTTTACAGCCTTTGTCTATTAATAATTTTGTAGCTAAAGTTCCTCCGCGATAATTATCAGAGGAAATATATGGAATTTTATCTGATAAAATTCTATCAATTGTTACAATAGGAAGATTAATGCCAACATATTCAGAAGTTTCCAAACTATGACTGCCCATTATAATTCCATCTACCTGACTTCTCTTTAGCATATCTATATAATCTTTTTCCTTAGCTATATCACTATAAGAGTTGCAAAGCAAAACTTTATAACCATTTTTATAGGCATATGATTCAATATAGTTGCTTAATTCAGCAAAAAATGGGTGTGAAACATTTGGAATAATTAGCCCAATAATATTAGATTTTTTTCTAAATAAAGCTCTGGCTAATTCATTGGGCTGATAATTAAGTTCTTCCATAATTGCATAGACTTTTTTTCTAGTATTTTCGCTAATGGAGCCTCGATTGTTTAATATCCGAGAAACAGTAGTAACTGTTACTCCAGCTCTTTCAGCTACATCTTTAATAGTCGCCATAAAAACATCCTTTATATGTGAATTTTATATAATTATACATGAATTAAGTTTTTATAACAATAATTTCTGGGACTAGATATTAAAAATAGATAGATTTTCATTATCATCTATATATTTAATAATAGATTTATTTGTCAACAAATCACAATATAATGTACACTCTTTATTATCTTTTTCCCATGAAAGAATAAGTTCATTATTATTTGTATCAATAACTTTAAATTTACCATTGAATGCAGGATAATCATTTCTAAATTCAATTAATTTTATTAATCTTTGAACAACTTCTTTGCCAACTTCTTTTTCAATTTCTTCAACAGAAAAATTATGCCTGTTAATTTCTCTACCTTCCCCAGTTTCCTTTACTTTGGCTTCATCATTTTTACCTGCAAGAAGTCCTACATAGTATACTTGAGGAATTCCTGGAGTAAAAAATTGAATGGCTCTTGCAGAAATATATGCATCATCATTACAATCTAACATTGAATAATAAGAACATCTAATTTGATGGACATCAAATCCATCACTATTTTTGTGAGAGTCTGAATGTACTAAGCTAAGGTTTGCACCTCTCTCTAAACAATGGTCAACAATTTTTCTAGCATCAGTTGAACTTACTAAATCATCTAAATCAGGTTTTACAGGGATTCCATCATGGCAATCTAACATAGTAAATTGTTTATGAGGACGATTTTTTAAATATTCTTTTAATTGTGAACTAGATTTGTTAGTTAAAGTACTAAGAATTATGTATGGTAGAATAAAGTCGTATATCCAATTTCCGTGTCCAGCCAATTTATATTGAATATTATAATGAGCATGGACTTCAGGTAGAAGCTCTATATTTAAAGAAGTAGCTAGTTCAGTTACCCAATCAATAAAATCATAAATTTCTGGCTCTACAAAGAAGCAACTTGTCCCCAATTTTTTAATTATATAACCAACAGCGTCAAGCCTTACGATTTTTATATTTTGTTTACTGAAATTTACCAAAAAATCTCTTAGTAATTCCTTAACTTTTTCAGAATTAATGTCGAAATCAATTTGTTCAGATGGATTTTCTTTTCCAAAAGTTGTCCAAACAGTTTCTTCTACCCCAGTTTCTTCTATTTTAAAAGTTGAATAAGGGGTTTTTCTACGCAAAAACATTTTAGAAATATCCTCTTCAACAGGATTCCCATCTTTCCAAATTTTATCAAGAGTAATAAATAAATCAGCATATTTTGAATTTCTTCCAAATTTAAGAAAATCTTGAAAAAATTCTGATTGTCTAGAAATATGATTAACCATTAAATCCAATAAAATATCATGTTTTTCACCAATTTTTTTAATATCATTCCAATCTCCAAATTTTGGTTCTATTTCAAAATAAGTTAATGGAGCAAATCCTCTATCTCCAGAAGAAGGAAATGGAGGTAATATATGTATTCCACCTTTAAAAACATTGGGAAAATAATTGTTAAGGACATTATTAAGAGTTTTCAAATCTCCACCTAATGAATCTGGATATGTAATTAATTGAACTTGATTTTTAACTGCCATTTTAGAACGCTCCTTTTTTATAAATTTTTTCTATTTCATCTATACTTGGTAACGGTGCTATTGCTCCTACAAATTTTAGTTTGAAGGCACTTACTGCAAAGCCCAATTCCAAGGATTTTTTTATCGTATTTCCCTTTGCTAGTCCTGTATAAAATCCTGACCAAAATGCATCTCCAGCTCCAGTTGTATCTACTACTTCTGTGGCTAAAGTCTCAAATTTTATAATTTCAGTACCGTCAGAAACAATTGCACCATCTTTCCCAAGAGTCATAATAACTAATTTGGCACCCAGAGTTATAAATTTAGCTATTTGATTTTCTGGAGTATCAGCGCCAAAAATTCTTTCTGCATCTAATTCAGAAGGTTTTATTATGTCGACTTTACTTACAATATTTTTAATATATTCAATTCCATCATGTCCTTTTTCCCAAATCATTTCATGGTAATTGGGGTCAAAGTCGATGATAGCATTATTTTTTCTAGCTTCTACTATAGCTTTTTCAATTGTGTTTCTTGATTTTTCTTGAGAAATTGGCCAACAAGAAAAATGAATTATCTTGCTTTTACTAATAGCTTCTTCCAAAATACTATTGTATTCCAAATTGTAATCTGCTCCACGATAAAATATAGGAATGGGGGTATTTTTACTTTTAGTTACCAAAACCATACTTGTAGGATAATCAACTCTACTGATATATTCTGTATTTATTTGACTATTTTTCAAGTGATTAATCAAAAAATCACCAAGATTATCCTTTCCTACACATGAAAAAATTGTAGCATTGGCCCCAAGTCTACTAATGTTCATAGCAATATTTGCAGGAGAACCTCCAAAGTATTTGCTATAAGTACTTGCATTTAGGTCGTCATATTCTGTAGAAATCATATCAACTAGCAATTCTCCAATTGCAAAGACATCGATTTCTTTTTTACTAAAATCCAGAGTATCATCAAACTTTAACATACTAACCTCCCATAATTTGTTTTAATTTTCTAAGAAGAGTATAATTTATTATTTTTAAAATGTCAAGCGGTTGACATTTTGAAAATTTATTTTATTTACTAGAGGATAAAAATATATATTGAGTATAATGTGAATAGATATTTTGTTTTTAGTACATAATTAATTATTTTTTGGCTATGTTCCAGTTAGCTGTGGGATTACATAATCATTGTTTGAAATAAGGTTGTTGAATCTTTTATAACTTTATCTTCAAGGACATGTTTCCACCATAAATAATGATTCAAATACTTGGTTG
>JAGNSM010000189.1 GCA_017988045.1 Fusobacteriaceae bacterium | reverse complement strand
GTATCTGAGCTATTACTATTGTAATCATAATCAAACTCAATATTCGTATCAGATGTAAGTTCATACGAAATCCCTGCTACAAGTTCCGTAAATTCTTTATCTTCAGTATGAGAAATTGCTGTACTCATCCCTGGAAACTCCTGTGTTCCTTTTTCCAATAACAAATCTACTTTTACTTTGTTTTTTTCAAAACTTGCATCTAACAAATCTGTACTTACCTTAGTATTTTCTCTATTCTCTTCTGCTGTTTCTCTTTTAATTAAAAGATTATAATTTACATCATACTTTTCTATTTTTGAATTATCAATTATCCCATAATTATAGTTAGTAATTTCATCATGTCCACCCATTCCAAAGAAAACTCTACTTTCTCTTTCTTTCTTTGTAAGTAGCGAATCTCTATCATTCATTTCTACAACATCGATATTTTCTTTAGGTGCCAAATCTATAGAAACTTTATCATTCGTTTTTATTTCTGCTGTACTTTTCCCAAGCTCTATAAGCTCTACATTTCCTGTTTTTATTTCTTTTTTATCTGTATTTATTTCACTTACTTCTGTATACACTTTTTGATTTACACCTTGTACTTCTTTATTAACTTCCAATTCTTCTGCCAATAATAAATTTGTAACTAGCATTAATAATAAATACTTTTTCATTGTTCCCCCTATTTTATATATTCTGCATATTGTTTTGCCGCAGCAGGATTAATTTTTAACAATTCATTATAGTACTCTTTCATCTCTGAAATGTTTTTAACTTGTATTCTATTAACTAGTAATTTTTCAGTTACATAAGCATAATCTTTATTTCCAGAGTATTTAGTATAGTATTCTTTAAAATATTCATAAGATTTATTACTATCGTTTAATTTTTCATAGTTTTCACCTAATTTTATAAGAATCAAATCATCTAAAGCACTATCTTCTACCAATAGTTTAATCTTTAAGAAACTTGAAACAGCTTTTAAATAATCTTTTTCTTTTTCATAAGTTATTCCTATATTGTACTGGGCTCTTTCACTATTTAATGAAGTTTCAAACTCAAGTACCTTTTCAAAGTATCCTCTAGATTTTTTATAATCTGATTTCCCCAAATAATAAGTACCTAGTTTATAATTAGCGCTATCTCCGTAAGACTTATCATTGACTATTTTCTCATAATTTTTTATAGCTTCATTATTCTTACCTTCTAGCTCCATTATATATGCTTGCCATAGATATTTATAAGCCTCTTCACTTACTCTATTACTCCAGATATATGCATTTTTTATATCTTTTTCTTCTGTGTAAAGTTCAGTTATTCTTTTAGCCATATCATCTTTAATATGTATATCTGATGACATTTCATAAAGTTTGGCATATTCATTAATTGCATTTTTTCTTTCATTGCCTTCTTCATAAATTCTTGCAACTAAATATGTAATGTCTTCTTCATAATCACTATTTGGATAGATTTCTCTAAAAGATTTTATTCTAGCCAATACTTCTGTCTTATTAAGAAGTAAATCTTCTACCCTAATAAGCCAATATGCTGAATCCTTTTTAATTTTCTCATCATTTGTGGAAGCGTAAGCTTTTTTATAGTATTCTTTTGCACCTTCATAGTTTTTTTCATTATAGTAGGATTCTGCTATCATGTAATAGCTCTCTCCCTTATCTTTTTCCATACTTAATATTTTCTCATATACTTTTCTTGATTTCTCAAACTGCCCTAATCTAAAGTAAGCTATTGATTGAGCATCATATATTTCTTTACTATACCCATATCCTAATTTCTCATACTTTTCTACTGTCAAAATAGTTTCTTGATAATTTTTTTCCAATAGATATACTTGTGCTAATTTTATAAATATTTTTTCCTTAAGTTCTTTGTTTTTAGTTTGGCTCAATAATTTCTCAAGACTGCTTACTGCTTCTTCATATTTTTTCATACTAATAAGTATTGTTCCTTTAGTAAAATCTCTATTTTCATCTGAATCCAGTCTATTCAAGTTTTTATAAGCTTCTTCAAATTTATTTAATCTAATTTGAACTATAATTAAGTTTTCAAGAAGCTGCTCACTATATTCATTTTTTAACCCTTCTGAATATATGCCTTCTGCATTCTTATCTTCTCCAAATCCAACATAGACATTCCCCATTATTAAATATACACTTTCATTATAAGTTTTATCTTTAGCAAAATTAATTTTGTAATAATCAAACAATTCTTTTGTTACTTTAGTATCTTTATTCAATGAGCTTACTAAATAATATCTATAGAAATCATCTTTTGTTTTCTTCTCATTAAATATAAGTGCATAATATTTTTGTGCTTTACTGTAATCTTCTAACTTATAAGCACTATCTGCAATAAGTTGATAATATACTGATTTATCTTTCACCACTTTTGTTTCTATTCCATCTAATAAAGCTATTACATCATTATACTTTTCACTTTGAAAATATGTGTATGCAGTATAGTAATAATATTCATTTTTAAATTTATCATTTAGTGCAAGCTTCTTAAATTGAACTAATGCTTCATCTGTTTTACCAATATTCATATAACTTTTTGCCAAATATAGAGTGGCTTCACTACTAGTGAAATCAGATAGGAGCTTCTCATAGTAAATTATAGCTTTTTGATTATTCTGAGCATTGTAATAATAATTCCCAGTATTTAATAATGCCATTTCTGCAAATTGAGTATCTGCTAATTTATTTGTATATTCAGATATTTTTTCATCATTTTTTTGTTCCATCCAATAATAAAACAAATCTCTTATTGCTAAATTATAACAACTACTGTTTGGATATTTTTTTTCAATTACATTGTAGTATTCTACTGCCAAAGGCTTATTGCCTAATTTATCATAAGAATAGGCAAGCATATAATTTGTCGTTGAGATTTTTTCTATATCTTCTTTTTCATAATTTAAATATTCTCCTAGATAAACTGAAGCATCCAAGTAAGAGCCTGAATTATAAGATATTAGCCCTAAATTAAATAAAGCGTTATTCTTATACACGCCTTTTATTCTTCTTAATTCTTCAAAATATTCTCTAGCTTTATTGAGATTATTATTACTATATTCTTTAACTGCCAAAGTATATAATATTTTTTCTCTATTTATATCTTTTAAACCTTTACTGTAGTTATATGCAATATTTAGATTTCCAGTTTCTATATTTATAAGCGCTAAGTAATAATTAGCATCACTACTATAGGCTGAATTTAAAAGCTTATTAAAAATCTTTTGTGCTTTTTCATACTCTTTTATCTGATAAAAACTTTGTCCCAAAAGATTTTGAGCTACATCATAATGCTTTGACCCTGGATATTTAAACAAGAATTTCTCTGATTCTTCCGCAGAGATTTTATAATCTTTATTTTGATACAACTTATAAATATATTTAATATCTTCGTTATCATCTGCAAATGTATTCATTGATACTATTATTGATAATAATACAAGTAATTTTTTATACATAACTCCTCCTGCTAAGCAAGTTCTTTTAATATATTTTCCATATTTTCTATTGCTACATCTGTGTTTATACAAGGCCCGTTGATTATTTTATTGAATACTCCATAAACAGGCATTGGAAA
>JAGNSM010000188.1 GCA_017988045.1 Fusobacteriaceae bacterium | reverse complement strand
TAATAATTTCAGATGATGATTTTGATTCAACAAAAGAGTTCGAGATTTTTTGAGGTATTTCACTATTTGATTCTGTTGGTTTAACCAGTTCTTTTGTGTAAGCAATAGCCTCAATCTTTTCATTTGAAATAGCACTTTCTTTTATGCTAGGAGTAACTGGAATATTTTTAGTATTATAATTAATATTTTCAGCGTTTTCGGTAGGTTTGACTTCAGAAAATAAGTTATTATCTGAATTGGAAACTCTATTTTTTTGAACACTATTATTAGTTTTAAAATTTATTCTTGTTAAATCAAGATTTATACTCTCTTTCACTTTTGTAGCTTTATTATTTTTAGAAAGTGGTATTTGTAAAATTAATATATTTAAAATTGTAGATATTAATAACCATTTTTTCATTATATACTCCTAAATTCTTGTAAACCTTACACATAAATACTCAGAGTATTATAGTATAGTTTATGTTTTAGAGCAAATCTTTTATTTGGACATTATTTTCTTTAGTTAACAAAGTTATCCATTGAAATATACATAAAAACTTGTATCGTTAATAAACATAAAAAACTATTTCAGAAAAAATTTGCTTTTTTTACACGTGTAAGCTATAATCATGTTATAGAAAATAAAAGTTTATAACAATTATTTACACGTGTAAATTAAAAAAGCTTGGAGGCAGTTTTATGAGACCTACAATAAAAAAAATTGCTGAACTTGCGGGAGTTACTCATGCAACGGTTTCTATGGTTCTAAATAATAAACCCGGTCCAAGTGAAGCTATGAAAGAAAAAATATTAAAAATTGTTGATGAAGTTGGTTATGTTCCAGATATAAATGCAAGAAATCTTGCCAGAGGGAAAAATAACACAATAGGAATCTTTTTACTAAAGTTTCCTCAAAAAAAAGAAGATAGAATTTTTTATTACTACATGGAACTACTTCAAGAAACAATGATGGAAGCTAGAAAAAGAGGTTATACCTTACTTTTTTTTACAGATGAAGATACAACTAGACATAGAGTTTCTTATGCTGAATTTTGTAGAGAACAAAATTTAAAAACAGCCTTATTTTTAAGTATAAATAAGCATGACAAAAATATGGCAGAACTACAGAATTTAAAAACTACTCAAATTATACTCTTTGATGTTGAAGAAACTGAAAATTGTAATACAATTATTTCTGATAGCTATCAAGGAATAAAAGAAATGTTTGAATATTTTAAGGAGAAAAATAAAAAAAACATTGCAATCATCACTGGTTCAGAAGAATCAGGCATAGCTACCAAAAAAAAAATTAAAGAAATTGATTACTTTTCAAAGGAGTTTCAAATAAATGTTGAATATTATGAAGGAAATTTTTTTATGAAAAGTGGTTATAAAATTGCTAAAAAAATTGATACTCAAAAATTTGATGTAATCTTTGCAATGAATGATGCTATGGCTGTTGGCGCTATGAATGCTTTAATCGAAAGAGGTATAAAAGTTCCTGAAGATATAGAAATAATTGGTTTTGATAATTTAGCCGTAACAAGCCTAATAAAACCAAAACTACCTTCTATAGCTCACGATAATTTAAAAATTGTTGAAGCTTTTTTTAAGATAATTGGAAATGAAGATCAAATACATAAAATAATGATTCCTACAAAGTTTATAAAAAATTAATTACTTTTTGAAAGTACTAAATATAAAAAATAGAATTTAATAATTGAAATTACATAAATTCTATTTTTTATTTGACTCAATTCTTATATTTATAAATTTTAAAATAAAAAAATAAAATTTTCATAAAACTAAAATAAAAAGGAGAGAAGTATGAAAAAATTAATAATTTTGGCAACAGCAGCAATTATTATGGTAGCGTGTGGTAAAAAAGAAGCTGCAACTAGCGGGGAAGTTGTAAATAGTAATGGAAAAAAAGTAGTCACAGTATGGGCTTGGGACAAGAATTTCAATATTTATGCTATGCAACAAGCAGAAAAAATATATGAAACTGCACATCCTGATGTAGATATTCAGATTGTTGACTATGCTCAGGCGGATATTATAACAAAACTTAACACAGGGCTTAGCTCTGGTATGATGGAAGGTCTTCCTGAAATAGCTCTTATCGAAGATAATAATGCTAGAAAATTTTTGAGTTCTTATCCTGGGTACTTTGCTAATCTTAAAGGTTCTATAGATCATTCAAAATTTGCTAGTTATAAAGTAGAAGCAATGACAGACGCCGATGGAATTTATGGAGTTCCTTTTGATTCTGGAGTAACAGGATTCTTCTATAGAAAAGATATTATGGAAAATGCTGGATTCAAAGCAGAAGATCTTAACAACATTACTTGGGATAAATTTGTTGAAATCGGTAAAGTTGTAAAAGCTAAAACTGGTGTAGACATGTTTGCTGGAGACATGACAGGAGATGCAGGGCTTATTAGAGTTATGATGCAATCTGCTGGTAAATGGTATTTTGACAAAAGTGGAAATGTTGATATAGCAAACAATGATGCGTTAAAAGCTTCTTTTGAAGTTATGAAAAAATTCAAAGATAATAAAACTATGAAACCAACAAGCGGATGGGGAGAATGGGTTGGTGCTTTTAATAAAGGAGAAACTGCTTCTGTTGTTACTGGTATCTGGATAATGGGTTCTATAAAAGCTGCTGCTGACCAAAGCGGAAAATGGGCTGTAGCAAATACTCCTAAACTTGCTGGAATAGCTAGTTCCGTTAATGCTTCAAATCTTGGAGGTTCTAGTTGGTACGTTCTTGAAAAATCTCCAAATAAAGATGCTGCAATTGACTTTATGAAAACTGTATGGGCTGGAGACGACGCTTTCTATCAAGGTATCTTAACAGAAATCGGAGCTATGGCAACTTATTTACCTTCTCAATCTGGAGAAGCTTACAACAAAGCTGACGAATTCTTTGGTGGACAAACTGTTTATCAAGATTTCTCTAAATGGGTTAAAGAAATACCAACTGTAAACTATGGCGCTTATGTAAGTGAAGCAGATGCTGCTGTATTAAATGCATTAAAAGTTTACTTAGATGGAAAAGCGACTCTTGATGCTGCACTAAAAACAGCAGAAGAAGAAGTTAAAGCTCAAATAAGATAAGGTTAATTAAAAGGAACGAGTTCCTCGTTCCTTTCTTTTCTAGGGAGGATTAATATGTTAACGTTAAAAAATAAAGGGGAAAACTTAAACAAATATGGATGGCAGTTTATTTCCATAGCACTTGTTCTTTTCTTAATATTCTTGGTATATCCAGCTATTGAGTCTTTAATTCTATCTATGCATACAACTAAAGGAATAGTGAAAACCTTTAGTGGACTTGCAAACTTTAAGAGAATGATTACAGACCCTATGTTCAAAACAGCCATTTCAAATACTTTTGTATTTTTACTAATACAAGTTCCAATAATGCTTATTATGGCAATATTCCTTGCTAACTTACTAAATTCAAAAAAATTAAAAATGAGAGCCTTCTACAGAATAGCAATATTTTTACCTTGTGTAACTTCCCTTGTTGCTTATTCAGTATTATTCAAAATGATGTTTTCTAATGAAGGACTTATAAACCATTTTTTACTAGGTATAAATTTAATAAAAGA
>JAGNSM010000187.1 GCA_017988045.1 Fusobacteriaceae bacterium | reverse complement strand
CCCTTGACAAAACAGAGATTCTTTGATATAATCAATCGTTAATCTACACAATAGTTGTTTCTAATCACGGTGGCGAAAGCCGATTAGTTTTGAGACTATTGGAGGAAAAAAACCAAAAAAATATTTAGGAGGAACAAAAAAATGGCAGTAATTACAATGAAACAATTACTTGAAGCTGGAGTTCACTTTGGACATCAAGCTAAAAGATGGAATCCGAAAATGGCTAAATACATTTTCACTGAAAGAAACGGAATCCATATAATCGATTTACACAAATCTTTAAAAGCAGTAGAAGTAGCTTACAATGTAGTAAGAGACGTTGCAGCTGATGGTGGAGAAGTTCTTTTCGTAGGAACTAAAAAACAAGCTCAAGAAGCTGTAAAAAAAGAAGCTTTAAGATCAGGAGCTTTCTACATCAACAACAGATGGTTAGGTGGAATGTTAACTAACTTCAAAACTATCAAAACTAGAATTGCAAAATTAAAAGATATAGATAGAATGGAAAATGATGGAACAATGTCTGCTTTACCTAAAAAAGAGCAAGCTAACATCAGAAAAGAATTCGTAAAATTAGATAAAAACTTAGGTGGAATTCAAGATATGCCTAAATTACCAGGAGCTATCATTGTTGTAGACGTTAAAAATGAAGCTTTAGCAATTACAGAAGCTAACAAATTAGGAATACCTGTAATCGCAATGGTAGATACTAACGTAGATCCAGATGGAATCGATTATATCATTCCAGCAAATGATGATGCAATCAGATCAATATCTTTAATTACTTCAGTTTTAGCTAACGCAGTAATCGAAGGTAGACAAGGTTTAGGAAATGAAGAAGTAGTAGCAACTGAAGAAGTTGTAGCTGAATAATATAGAAAAAAATAAGAAGAGTTGCCATGCAATTCTTCTTTTCATAAATTCATTAGATTATAAAACACATATTTTAGGAGGGTCTTTAAATGGCAGTAACAGCAAAAGACGTAAAGGAATTAAGAGAAAGAACTGGAGCAGGAATGCTTGATTGTAAAAAAGCTTTAGAAGAAATGGGAACTATTGATAAAGCTATAGATTATTTAAGAGAAAAAGGAATAGCTAAAGCTGCTAAAAAAGCAGGAAGAACAGCTGCTCAAGGGTTAATATTTACATTAGAAGCTGCAGATGCAAAAACAGCTGTAGTATTAGAATTTAACTCTGAAACAGATTTCGTTGCTAAAAATCCTGAATTCGTTGAGTTCGGAAATGCTTTAGTAGCAATAGTTTTAGAAAAAGGACTTTCTACAATTGAAGAATTAAAAGCAGCAAGTTTCCAAGATACAACAGTAGAAGGACACTTAACTAATTTAATTGCTAAAATTGGAGAAAACATGAACTTAAGAAGATTAGAAGTTGTTAAAACTGAAGGGTTTGTAACTACTTATAATCACTTAGGAGGAAAATTAGGAGTTATAGTTGAAATGTCTGGAGAAGCTACAGAAGCTAATGTAACTAAAGCTAAAGATATCGCAATGCACGTAGCTGCTATGGATCCTAAATACTTAGAATCTTCTCAAGTTTCTACAGATGATTTAGATAAAGAAAGAGAAATAGCTAGAAAACAATTATTAGAAGAAGGGAAACCTGAAGCTATAGTTGAAAAAATATTAATCGGAAAAATGAACAAATTCTACGAAGATAACTGTTTAGTTAATCAAATTTTCGTAAAAGCAGTAGCAAAAGAAACTGTTGCACAATACGCTGGAGACATTAAAGTTCTTTCATTCAAAAGATACAAAGTTGGAGAAGGAATCGAAGTTGAAGTTGTAGATTTCGCAGCAGAAGTAGCAGCTCAATTAAACGCATAATTTAATAAAGGGGAGCAGATATCTGTTTCCCTTTTTTTGAGTAAAAAAATTGTGATTTTTCATAGAGAATATAATGAATGTAACTACTCGGTGTTAAGGATTTTGAAATAAAAGAATTGTTTGGTGTGGAGTGCAATGGCATAACTTAAGATAATAGTCAAAAGTTAAAACAATAACTCCCTCTAAATCTCCCTCTTACTTTAAGAGGGAGACTTGAAAATTCTTATATTTATTAATCTTTATTATAACTGTGAATTACCAAAAAATTAAATAATAGAGAGGGGCTAATTTATGAAAGCAGTATATAATAGAATGTTATTAAAATTAAGTGGAGAAGCACTTATGGGAGAACAAGAGTTTGGAATAGAATCGGAAGCTATAGCAACTTATGCAAAACAAATTAAAGAAGTTTATGATATGGGAATTGAGCTTGCAATAGTTATAGGTGGAGGAAATATATTCAGAGGTTTATCTGGTTCTGACCAAGGAGTAGATAGAGTAACTGGAGACCATATGGGAATGCTTGCTACAGTAATTAACTCTCTTGCACTACAAAATGCTATTGAAAAATTAGGAGTACCAACAAGAGTACAAACTGCTATAGATATGCCAAAAATAGCTGAACCTTTCATAAAAAGAAGAGCTATAAGACACCTTGAAAAAGGAAGAGTAGTAATATTTGGTGCAGGAACAGGAAATCCATACTTTACGACTGATACAGCAGCAGCTCTTAGAGCAATAGAAATTGATGCAGATGTAGTAGTAAAAGCTACTAAGGTAGATGGAATTTATGATAAAGATCCTAAAAAATTTGCTGACGCAGTAAAATATGATGTTGTTACTTATGATGAATGTTTAAGTAAAAACTTAAGAGTTATGGATCAAACTGCAATATCTCTTTGTAGAGAAAATAACTTACCTATATTAGTTTTCAACTTATTAGAAGAAGGAAATCTTAAAAAAGTAATCACTGGGGAAACAATAGGAACAAAAGTGGTAGAGGCTTAATAGGTTGACAATTAGTCTACTAAAGTGTAAAATATATCTGATAGAATAAAATTTTTGGAGGATAAAAAATGGCAGATTTCTTAAATGAAGCTAAAGAAAAAATGGACAAAGCTGTAGAGGCGACAAAACATAGATTTCAAGGAATAAGAGCAGGAAGAGCAAGTATTGCGATGCTTGATGGAATAAGAGTGGATCAATATGGAGCACCAACACCTTTAAATCAAGTAGCCAATGTTTCAGCTCCAGAAGCTAGAGTATTGACAATAGATCCTTGGGACAAATCAGTTATAAAAGCAATAGAAAAAGCAATTATGGTATCAGATTTAGGATTAACACCTAATAATGATGGTAAAATAATTAGACTTGTAATTCCTGAGCTAACTGCTGACAGAAGAAAAGAATATGTTAAACTTGCTAAAAAAGAAGCAGAAGAAGGAAAAATAGCTGTTAGAAAAATTAGACAAGATATAAATGCTAAAATTAAAAAATCAGAAAAAGATAAAGAAATATCTGAAGATGATATGAAAAAATTTGAAAAACAAATTCAAGATTTAACAGATCTTACAATTAAAACAATAGATGATGTTTTAGCAAAAAAAGAAAAAGAAATTACAACAGTATAAAAACCGTTATTACAACGGTTTTTTCTTTTTTATACATAGCTGTATTTACAAAAATATAGCAAATAATAATTAAATATGATAAAATTGTTCTAATAAAAAAAATTAAGGTGAGAAGATGAAAGAAAATAAATTACCATTACAT
>JAGNSM010000186.1 GCA_017988045.1 Fusobacteriaceae bacterium | reverse complement strand
AAAGGAAAAGTAGTGGGGAATTATGGAAACTACATAGTAAATTCAGAAGAAGTAGATTATTATGAAAGCAATGGTATGGTAGCCATAAATAAAGCTTATACTATAAATGAAAAAGTTGGAAAATTTAAAATCTGGGGAAATGATGTTAAATTTGATACGATAAAATATCTAGTTACTACAGAAGGTAAAGTTAATTTTTCTAACGGAACAATGACTGCTTATGGAGTTGGACTTAGTCATAATCTTCAAACAAAAGAAGGGGAGTTTAAGAAAGATTTCTATGGAAAAGCTTTAAGCTCAGGAGTAGAACTTACTGGGGATAAAGTTAAGTTTAAAGAAGACTCTTTTGTAACATTAAGTCAAAATGTAAAAGGAAATCATAAGGATTTTGTAGTTACAACTGCAAGTGCAACTTATGATATGTTAAAAGAAACAATAACTATGCCTACAGAAGCACTTATTAATGCTAAAGGAAAAGGTATGGAGGGTAAAACAGCCAATGGTATTTATGATGTAAAAACAGAAAAATATACAGGAAATAATTTTAAAGGTTGGAGCGATAAAGCCACAATAGTTAGTGATTATATTTATTATGATATGGTAAAAGATGAAGCTTATCTAAAAAATAACATAGTTATTAAAGATAAAACTATGGGTGCAGAAATTAGAGGAAAAGAGATTGTTTATTACTTGATAACTGACATAGTTTCATCGAAAGAACCACTTGAAATTAAAAGAGATAATATTTTTATTAACTCAAAAAGTGGAAAAGCTAATTTGAATAGTAAAACTGCTCAACTAGATAAAACAGTATTGACTACAAGTAATAATGACAGAATAAGTGGAGATACTCTTTTTGCAGATTTATTAAAAAATGAATTTAAATTTGACGGGAACATTGACGGGACTATCTATAGCTTGAATAATGAACAGATAAAAGGGGTAGAAGCTATTGATTATGCTAACCCAATAAGATTTAAGGGAGACATAACAAAGGCATTTTTCATTGAAAATGGAGCAAATAAATATATTGTAACTAGAAATGAGATAATAAATAGTTCAGAATTTTATTACAAAGATATTAAACTTCAAGGTGATTTTATTGAGTTAGACAATGATACTCAAAAAATCTTTGCTAAGGGAAATTCTAAAATGTCACTGGAAAGTGGAAATAAGATTTCTGCTGAAAGTATAACAATGGATATGCTAACTGAAATGGCAAATCTGAAAAACAATGTTGTTATAACAAATACTAATGACAAAACAAGTGGAATAAACACAAAGGCAGATAAAGCCCTATTTAAAAACAAAGAAAATGTAGTTGACCTTGAAGGAAATATAGAAAGTTATAAAGGGAAAACTAAAATTCAAGCAGATAAAGGGGTTTATGATCTTATTAATAATAAAATGAATGGTAAGGGAAATATTCTTCTAAGTCTTGATTTTGAAACTGCTGACCAAATGAAAGAAAAACAAAAAAGAGAAAAAACTTTGAATGAAAAAATTAAGAAAGCTCAAAGCAATTCAGTACCACTACAAATAGTTAATATGGATGTAAATCAAATTGAACTAAAGAAGCAGTTTGAAGGAGTAAGTATTAGCTGGAAAAGTAGTAATGAAGATTTTATAACTGTAGATGGAGTAGTGAGACATCCTGATTATAAGGGAAAAGATTTGGTTATAAATCTTACAGCTACTTATGTTTGTGAAGAGGTTTCTGATAAGAAAATTTACGCAATAACAGTAAAAAAATCAGATGTAAAAACATATCTAAGAGAGCAAATGGATAAAGAACTGCTTTATATAGAAGGTAAAAAAGTTATGTTAAAACCTATTAATTCTGGAATAACAATAAAACTTATTTCTTCAGATACAAAGTTCTTAGATAATAACGGAAATATTTTGGTAGATGATTTATCTCGATTAAATGGATTTGGAATAAAACTTGTTTATAGCTTAGAGGGTGTAAATCTAAATAAAGAATATAGAGGTAGCTATATAGATAGTAAATTTAAATTTATCTCATTACCTTATTAATGAATAATAATTAAAGCCTTACAAAAATAGAGGAGTAAATATGAAAAGTATATCTGCTGTAGGACTTGAAAAATACTACAACAAAAGAAAAGTTGTTGATGGAGTTAGTCTTGAAGTAAATAAAGGTGAAATAGTAGGACTTTTAGGACCCAATGGAGCTGGGAAAACAACAACATTTTATATGATTACAGGTATAGTAACCCCAAACAAAGGTTATGTATATCATAATGAACTAGATATTACTAAGTATCAAATGTATAAAAGAGCAAGACTTGGAATAGGTTATTTAGCTCAAGAGCCTTCAGTATTTAGAAATCTTTCGGTAGAAGATAACATTCTTTCTGTATTGGAGTTAAGAAAAGTACCTAAGGTAGAAAGAATAGAAACTATGAATAAGCTTTTGGAAGAGTTTAAACTTACTCATGTTTCCAAATCTTTAGGATATGCTCTATCTGGAGGAGAAAGAAGAAGGGTAGAGATTGCAAGAACTATAGCTAATGAACCAGATTTTATACTTCTAGATGAGCCCTTTGCAGGGGTTGACCCAATAGCAGTAGAGGATATTCAAGAGATAGTTAGGTACCTAAAAAAAAGAGGACTGGGAATACTAATAACAGACCATAGTGTAAGAGAAACTCTTAGTATAACTGATAAAGCATATATAATGGCACAAGGAAAAGTACTGATTCACGGAACTCCTCAAGAGATTGCAGAAGATGAAGTTGCCAAAAAAGTTTATTTAGGACAAAATTTCAAGCTTGATTAAAATAGAGATTATGAATATGAAGTAGTTTTTAAAAGTCGTGGCTTACGCAGCCAGCTAAATGTCATCAATTTAGTGATTCTTTGTAGAATGCAAGCTTTTTATTTAACCTCATCCGCCTTCGGCACCTTCTCCTAAAATTAGGAGAAGGACATAGAACTTAAAGAGTTCCCTCTCCTGTTTTTAGGAGAGGTCGATTTTATGATTTGGTGTCCAGCAACCTTTACTAGCGAGGTACGGACGCGTAGTCCGTAGTTTAGAAAACAAGAAGTTTTCAGAAAGTTGAAAAGATTATATTCTTTATTGACTTAGATTAACAATAAACGGTAAAATTTGACAAAAGTGTACAAAATAAGCTAGAATATAACAAAAAAAGTTTTGGAGGTTAGAAATTAAATGCTAACAGGTAATGAAGTAAGAAGTAAATTTATAGAATTTTTTAAAGATAAACTGCATAAACATTATGAAAGTGCGTCACTTATACCAGATGATGAAACACTTTTGTTAACAGTAGCAGGAATGGTACCATTCAAACCTTTCTTTTTGGGACAAAAAGAAGCTCCACATAGCAGAGTAACAACATACCAAAAATGTATAAGAACAAATGACCTTGATAATGTAGGAAGAACAGCTAGACACCATACATTTTTTGAAATGCTTGGAAACTTCTCTTTCGGAGATTATTTTAAAAAAGAATCAATATTATGGTCATGGGAATTTATTACTGAAGTATTAAAAATAGATAAATCAAAATTATGGATATCAGTTTATAAAGATGACCAAGAATCTGCTGATATTTGGCATGATGTAGTGGGAGTTTCAAGAGATAGAAT
>JAGNSM010000011.1 GCA_017988045.1 Fusobacteriaceae bacterium | reverse complement strand
AACTCTAAGCGTAGGACGCTTAACCCCTTAACATTAAACCATACTAAAATTCTAATAAAAAATATTGAGTCCAGCGTCACGCTGGTGCGGTGTGGCTGCATAAGCCACGGTTTAATTATTTTATTAACTCGACTTGTGCGTTTTTTTGAAAACTTAAGCTAGCCTATTAATTTAGACTACTTTTTTTGTATTTTTTATGAATAATTCTATGATTTCAGTTCTTGAGTATCCTTTTGCTTTTAGTTCCAGTATGATATTAATCTCTGAAATTTTACTCTGCATTTTTTCTTCTTGAATCTTTGTTCCTATTGATTTACTTGTTTCTTCATTTTTTAATGTTAAATAGTTGTACGCTAAGTATATTATGTACCAATATCTTTTAATTCCTTTTAAACTTCTCATCTCATAGTGGCATAATCCCAAACTGTCTTTTTGATATCTAAACGATACTTCTATATCCCATCTGTTTAAATAATAACTGATTATTTCCCTGTTACTTAGGCAAATATCTGTTGATAATATATACATTGGATTCTTTAGTTCATTCCCACTTAGTTCATAGCTAAATACTACTACCGCGTTTTCTATTCCCTTTAAATTCCCCTCATATCTGTAAGTATAGTAATCTTTCCCTTTCACTGTTACTAAGTTAAGGCTTGATTTGTCTATTAATTTTTCATATTCTTTTAGTTGAATTTCTATACCTTCAGGGAAAATTTTTCTGTTGCTTTTTAGCGGAACTATAGAATATATTCCTAATGCTAAGGCGTTCATTATTAGTTTCGAACTGCTGTACCAGCTGTCCATTAACAAATATGTCAAATTCTCTTTTACAAAGTCTAATTTTTTAATCAAATCATATGCTAAATCATTTTTACTTTTAAATTCTGTTTTCTGCTCTTCACAATACCCTTTGGAAAGATATACTTTAAAATCTAAAGGTATTGATAAGTCACCAGATTTACCTTGTAAAGCAACCTGGCAATGAGCCCATTCATTTTTACGACTTACATGAGAAAAGAGTTTTGTCATTCCTTCAATATGTTTTGATTCTTTTTTCTTAGAAATCATTGTGTCATCTATGGAAAGAAATATAGGCTTATTCGACTTTTGAGCAACTTCAATCAATTTATCACAAGAAAACTGTAATCTTTTAGAGTTAACAATTTCTTCATCCCACGGAGAAATTGTTAAAAATCTAGAAAGATTGCTTCTGTTTGTAGTATTTAAAAAGTTTCTATTCAAATTTGAAAGATTCTTTTTACCTTCTAAGTTAATTAAACCAGTTATCAAGTTTAATAAATGATTTGTTTGAGAAGTTGAAAACTCTAAGTTAAGTTTAGAAATATACTTGATTAAATCATCAGAATGATTTACAATAGTCACTGGCATCACCTAAGTTGTAGTATTTTGTGTAGTGACAAATTTTACAACATTTTAGGATTGATGCCTATTTTTTTTGAAAAACGCACAAGTCGAGTTATTAATTTCCCAATAAAAATAAGGACTAGATTTCTCCAGTCCTTAAATAAACTTCTATTTTTCTAAGAATTTTTTCTCTTCTTCTAGTCTTTTTACGAATCTTCCAATTCTAACAATAGATTCTTTAATTTGTTCAATACTTGTAGCATAAGAACATCTTATGTATTTCTCAAATCCTTCTCCAAAGGCATCTCCGGGAACTACTGCAACATTTTCTTCTTCAAGAAGTCTTATCGCAAACTCTTCTCCAGAAAGTCCATATTTTTCTATACTTGGAAATACATACAAAGCACCTTTTGGCTCAACTATTTCCATACCCAATCCTTTAAATCCTTCAAATATAAGTCTTCTTCTTCTAGCAAATGAATCTCTCATTGAAAGCATATCTGGTATAGAATTTTTCAAAGCTTCTATCGCTCCATATTGAGAAATTATTGGTGCACAAAGAGTTGTATATTGATGAATTTTTACCATTTGTTGAATAAGTTCTTTTGGTCCACAAATATATCCTATTCTCCAACCAGTCATAGCAAAAGCTTTTGAGAATCCGTTAAGATAGATAGTTCTCTCTTTCATACCAGGAAAACTTGCTATTGAAGTATGGTCTCCAACATATGTAAGCTCAGAATAAATTTCATCTGTAATTACCCAAACGTTATGCTTTTTAACTACTTCTGCAACAGCTTTCAAATCTTCATAAGGCATTGTAATTCCTGTTGGATTATTAGGATAACAAAGTATTATGGCTTTTGTTTTGGGAGTTATAAGTTTTTCTAACTCTTTTGCATCTACCTTAAATTCTGTTTTAGATGTATCTATCCCTACTACTGTTGCTCCAGTAAGCTCCGATAATGGTCTGTATGGAACGTACACTGGTTCAGGTACAATTATTTCGTCTCCCGGATTTATAATCGAACGAAGTGCAAGGTCAATCCCTTCACTTCCACCTATTGTTGCAATTATTTCATCTGGCCCATAATCTAAATCGTATTTTTTTAGATATTCTCCAACTTCTTTTCTAAATTCAAGAAGTCCAAAATTTGAGGTGTAATGAGTTCTTCCCATTTTCATATTGTAAAATGCTGCATCTACTATATTCCACGGCGTAGCAAAATCTGGTTCTCCTACTCCTAAAGATATAACATCTTTTTTCGTTGCAACTATGTCAAAAAACTTTCTTATTCCACTTGGTTTCAGTACTTTTAATTTGTCTGAAATTCTATCGTTCATCATTATGGCATCACCTGTATTCTTTGATCTTTTATTTTTTCTCCTACCATTACTACATCATTTTCTTTATATTTTTTTAATAAGAAATGTGTAGCGATAGAATTAATGTACTCTAAAGTTGAAAGTTTTTCTGAGACAAACATAGCAACATCTTTTAATGAGTTACCTTCTACCGTAATCAAAAAATCGAACCCTCCAGATATTAAGTATAAACTTTTTACTTGGGGAAAATTATAGATTCTTTCGGCTATAGCATCAAACCCCATATCCCTTTCTGGACTTACTTTTGCTTCAATAAAGGCTTGAACTTTCTCTTCTCTTACTTTTTCTTCATTTATTATAGTTGTATATTTAACTATAATGTTTTTCTCCTCTAAGTCCTTTATGATTGATTTTACTTCCTCTTCAGACTTATCAATCATTGTAGCTATGTCTTTGGCGGCGACTCTAGAGTCCTCCTTTAAAATTTCTAGCACTTTGTCCATAATTTTCACCCCTTTCATTTAAGTTATTGTTTAGATATATGATATTAATCTTAATCATTCTAAATATATATTTGGCACTGTGCCATTTTTTTAGTATTCTATTACTAAATATTTAAAACTTATTTAAGATATAGTAAAATTATAACACTTTTTCTTAAAAACTCAAGTTTTAATTAAAAATAAAATTATTGAAGGTGAAATTATGGTAAAAATTAAAGTTCCTGGTACAAGTGCCAATATAGGCCCTGGTTTTGATACTCTTGGACTAGCATTAAATATTTTTAACGAAATTACAGTTGAAAAGAAAAACTCAGGTATTGAAGTATTGTGGGATATACCAAACCCTAATATTCCTTTAGAAGATAACTTAGTATATGTGGCGTTAGTTCACACATTAAAAAAATATAAAAAAGAAGATTTAGGCTGTACAGTTCGTATGACTAAAGTAGACATACCTATATCAAGAGGTCTTGGAAGTTCTGCTGCTGCTATTGTTTGTGGAATATATGCAGCTCACTACCTTATGGATTACTCTCTTTCTACAAAAGATATTGTGAATATTGCAACGGAGTTGGAGGGACATCCTGATAATGTTGCCCCTGCAATCTTAGGAAACATGATTCTATCTGTTATGACAGGAGATTCTGTTTTGTATTCAAAAATTGATTTTCCAGAAGAGATTAAGTTTAATGTACTTATTCCTAACTTCAAATTAAGTACTGAAAAAGCAAGGTCAGTTTTACCGGGTTCATACTCTACAGCTGATTGTGTTTCAAATGCTTCAAGACTTGCTCTTATGCTTAATTTCTTAAAAGAAAAAAGATACAATGATTTAAGAGTTTGCTTAGAAGATAAGATACACCAACCTTATAGATTTGAACTTATTAATAACTCACTAGATATTTTCGAAAAATCAAAAGAATTAGGAGCTCTAGGTGAATTTATAAGTGGTGCAGGCCCAACTCTTATTACTTGGGTTGATAAAAATGAGGAATCATACAAAAAAGAACTTCAAAAATATCTAGATACTCTAGATGACAAATGGGAGATAAAAGATTTAACTATAAATACCACTGGTACAATAATTGAAGAGATTTAAGGAGGGAACAAATGGCATTAATAGTACAAAAGTATGGAGGAACTTCCGTTGCAAATACAGAAAGAGTTCAAGCTGTTGCACAAAGAGTTCTAAAATATAAAAAGGAAGGTCATGATGTAGTAGTAGTTTTGTCTGCTCCAGCAGGAATGACTGATGACCTTATTAAAAGAGCAAACGCTATATCTAAAAATCCTAAAAGTAGAGAGCTTGATATGCTTCTTGGGACAGGAGAGCAAATTTCTATAGCACTTCTTGCTATGGCACTTGACGAATTAGGACAAGAGGCAATCTCTTTTACTGCTTCACAAATAGGAATTAAAACAACTTTACATCATACAAAAGCAAAAATAACTTCAATTTCTACAGAAAAAATGGACAAACAACTAAAAGAAGGAAAAGTCGTTATTGTTGCTGGATTCCAAGGTATCAATGAAAATGATGAGTTTACAACTCTTGGTAGAGGTGGGTCTGACCTTACTGCTGTTGCCTTAGGAGTTGCTCTAAAAGCTGATGAAGTAGAAATATATACTGACGTTGACGGTGTATACACTGCTGACCCTAGAATAGTAAAAAATGCAAAAAAATTATTGGAAATCTCTTATGATGAGATGCTTGAACTTGCTTCAAGTGGAGCTAAAGTTCTACATAGCAGGTCGGTAGAAGTTGCTTATAAATACAATACACCTATTCATTTAAGATCATCATTTAGTGACGTAGTAGGAACAATCGTAAAAGGGGAGTGTAAAAATATGGAAAAAACAGTTATACGTGGAGTTAGTCATTCAACTAAAGAAAGTAAAATTACTATAGAAGGTTTACCTGATAATCCTGGAATTGCTGCAAAAGTATTCAAAGAATTAGCTAATAATAGCATTAATGTTGATATAGTTATTCAAGGTGGCGGAGCTGATAACATGAACTCTATCTCTTTCACAGTTAAAGATGAAGATTTTAACAGTGCAAAAAGCATTACTGAAAAATTAGCTTTAGAATTGGGAGCTAAAAAAGTTCTTACAAATCCTAATGTAGCTATGGTATCAGTAGTTGGAGTGGGAATTAAATCTAATCCGGGTGTAGCTGCAAGCGTATTTGAATCACTTGCTAATGCTGGAGTAAACATAGATATGATTTCAACTTCTGAAATCAAAATTTCTTGTATTATTGCTGACAAAGATTTGGATAAAGCTGTAAATGCTTTACATGAAACTTTTATTGAAGATTAATATTTAAAATAAATTTAGAGGTTCGAGAAGAACCTCTTTTTTTGTTTTATTATTATTATTGAAAATTACGTAAATTGTTGGTAGAATACCTTAGACACATATTGCGAGGTTTGGTGTAAATTTAGTATTCTATGAATTTTTTATTTGCTAAATTGAAGATATTATTCTAATGTTGTGGAAGCTCTTACTATTATTTCCCAATATTATTAATAGTTAACTTTAGGAGGAGATTATGTACGTTGTTGGTCAAAGCAAAGATGAAGCACTTCAGTCAATTGGGGAAGAAATGGTTAATGAGTACAAAAATTTTAAACCAACTAACTCTCCAGATGTAAGTGTATTAAGTATTGGTGAAGAGGTAAGAGCATTAAGAACATATCATAATATCCAAATATGGTGTGGCAGACTTATGGCAAATATGAGGTTGTTAGATAACGAAATAGATAGTGTATTTTCCCATGTAATAAAAAAAAATGATAGAGCATTTTCTTCTAAAAGGTATTTGAATGATTCTTTAAAGAAGTTATTCGTTTTAAAGGAATCTATTCGTAATATTGAAATTGATGTTAAAGAATTTGTTAGTATATGTGCAACAACAGAATTTACTCTGGACAGCACATTTGGCTCGTCTACCTTACATTTCTTAAGTCAACTAAACTCATCATTTGTATTAGCATATGATTTGGTTATTTATAAATTAAAATCAATTTCAGATGTACGAGTAACAATGGGAAACATTTTAATAAGTTTAGTTGCGTTGGGGGTTTCATTAATGGCTCTATTTGGGGGTCATAAACCTTCATAATAATCCATCTCTTGGTATTCAGTTACCAGAGATATTTTTTTTATCAAATGTTTTTTAAACCTCATTTATTCTTATGAAGGAGAGATACTATCAAAGACTGCATATTTTGTAAAATTATAAAGAGAAAAGTCCCTACAGAAATAATATATGAGAATGAACATGTAATTTCTTTTTATGGTCTTACTTCAATAGCTGATGTTCATGTATTAGTTGTACTTAAAAAACATATTGAAAATATCATAGATATCAAAGAAGAGGATGATATAATCATTACTGAAATGAGATATGTAAATAAATAATCTCATATACAACAGACCTTTGAAATATTAAAATAAATTTTTCCCAAAATACTCTTTTATTTCCTAAAGAGTATTTTTATTTTTTGCTTGTATTATAAGCATTAGCTATACACAACATAGATTTTCTATTACATTTTAATCTATTAAAAAATTTGACTTTTGTGTTATTTTTGATTATGTGATAGAATGTAATGGATGAGACTTTGTCTCTGTTTATATATTAGAGGAGAAAAAATGACATTTGAAGAATTAAACCTTATAGAGCCTATCAAAAAAGCTCTAAAAATCGCAGGGTACATTACCCCAACACCAATACAAGAAAAAGCAATTTTACCTATACTTGCAGGAAAAGACTTTCTAGGTTGCGCGCAAACTGGAACTGGAAAAACTGCTGCTTTCGCAATTCCTGTATTGCAAAACCTAGTTACAAATAAAAAGAAAGAGAATGGGCATAGACCTATTCGTGCTTTAATCTTAGCTCCAACTAGAGAACTTGCTATACAAATAGGAGAAAGTTTTAACGCTTACTCAAAGTTTCTTAATGTAAAAAGTGTAGTTATCTTTGGAGGAGTTTCTCAAAAGCCTCAAACAGATGCTTTAAAAAGAGGAGCCGAAGTTGTTATTGCTACTCCAGGTAGATTACTTGATTTAGTAAATCAAAACTATGTAAAACTTGACCAAGTTAAGTTTCTTGTACTTGATGAAGCTGACCGTATGCTTGATATGGGATTCATAAACGATATCAAAAAAGTTATCTCTGAACTTCCAAGAGATAGACAAACTATTTTATTTTCTGCAACTATGCCTACAGAAATTGATAAACTAGTAAATTCAATCTTAAAAAACCCTGAAAAAGTTGCTGTAGCACCTGTTTCATCTACAGTTGATAAAATTGAACAACAATTATATTATGTTGCGAAGAAAAATAAAAAATCTCTTTTAGTTCATCTTCTTGAAGATAAAACTATTGCTACAGCTCTAATTTTTTCTAGAACTAAGCATGGTGCTAATAAGATTGTAAAAGACCTTCACTCAGTTAATATAATAGCTGAAGCAATTCATGGAGATAAATCTCAAAATGCAAGACAACTTGCCTTGTCAAATTTTAAAGCAGGAAAAACTAGAGTACTTGTAGCTACAGATATTGCTGCTAGAGGAATCGATGTTAATGAACTATCACATGTTATAAACTATGATTTACCTAATGAACCTGAAACTTACGTGCATAGAATAGGTAGAACTGGAAGAGCTGGACTTGAAGGAATTGCTATATCTTTCTGTGATGAAGAAGCTAAATCTCATTTAAAAGATATTCAAACTCTAATTGCCAAATCAATTCCTGTTATAGAGGATCATCCATTCCTTATGAATGGACAAGATTTAATTGCAATGGATAATTTTTCTAAAAAGAAAACTGTTAAGAGTAACTTTGTTCCTAAAAAAGATACTCATTCAGCAAAAGAAAAAAATAAAGCTAGAAAATCTAAAACTTACTACGATAAAAAAGCTCCAAAAACAAAGTAACTAAAAAAGGCTGTCTTAAAAAATAAATATTGTCATTTCGAACTTTTGTATGAAATCTAAAAGTCTTTAAACTTAAAGATTTCTCCAAATTTCATTTATCGAAATGACAATATTTTTTTATTTTTTAATCAGCCTTTTATTTATCTTCCTCTTGAACTTCTCTTCTCGTTACTTCTACCTTCTTTTGAACCTCTTGTTTCAGTCTTTTTCCCAAAACCTCTAGAATCAGACTTTGCTTCTCTTTTGTTATCAAATTTCCCTGTTCCTGTTGATTTAGCTTTAGGTTTTATGGGGTTTTTCTTTTCCCCTTTAAATTCAGGTTTTTTACCCTCTTTTACTGCTTCTTCTTCATTGGGGTCATATTGTTTAGTCTTAATTTTTTTATTATATTTTTTTGTTGTATCCATATGATTGCACTCTACATTATCTATTGCAGAATATGTTACTCTTTCTAGTTCATGTCCTACAAGAGCTTCTATTTTGTGTAAAGCAAGTGCATCTTCTGGAGTGACAAACAAATATGTTTCTCCCTTTTCTCCTGCTCTAGCAGTACGTCCAATTCTGTGGATATACTCTTTCTCATCATCAGGCACATCATAGTTGAATATATGTGTAACTCCTGTTATATCAAGTCCTCTAGCTGCCACATCTGTTGCTATAAGGTATCTTATCTCTGCACTTTTAAATGATTTAATAATTTTCTCTCTTTTAACTTGAGAAACATCTCCATGAATTTTTTGAGTATTATAACCTCTATCACTCATTCTCTCTTCAAGATTATCTACTCTCAGTTTTGTTCTAGCAAATATTATTGCCATAAATGGTTGAGTTTCATTAAGTATTGTGCAAAGAGCATCTAATTTCCCTCTTTTTGTAGTTTCTACTACCATTTTTTTAAGATTCTTACTATGATCTTTCTCTTGTACTTGAACTACTATAGGATTTTTCGTAACTGCATATGCAAGTTTTTTTACTGCTGGATCCATCGTTGCTGAGAAACATAGTGTTTGTCTTTTTCTAGGCAATCTTTTTATAAGTTCATCTAGTTCTTTTCTAAATCCTAACATAAGCATTTGGTCTGCTTCATCAAAAACCACTGTTTTTATATTGTCCATTTTTACCAAATCTTTATCTATAAAATCTAAAAGTCTTCCTGGTGTAGCTACTATAATATCTACTTTCCCTTGAACTTTTTTAAGTTGCTCTTCATAACCTCTACCACCATAAATAGTAAGTATATTCAAACTATGAATATTTACACTTTCAGCTTCTTCTGTTATTTGAAGTGCTAATTCTCTTGTAGGTACTAGAATAAGTGATATTCCACTTCCTTTAATACTTCCATTCATAAGTGGTAACAAGAATGCTAGAGTTTTTCCCGTTCCTGTTTGTGCTTCTCCTATAAGGTCTTTTCCTTGTGCAATAGGCCCCATAGCATCATTTTGTATTTTTGTAGGTGTTTTAATTCCTTTTTTCTTTAATCTGTGTAACAAACTTTCTTTTAATCCAAATTCTTCAAAACTTTTCACAATAACCGCCTTTTTATTTTTATTTCACTTATATTTATAAAGTGTGAAGGCTCTTTGAAAAGCCTCTCCGAAAATGTATTATATCATAAAATGCAAAATAAAAGAAGTGCATTTGCACTTCTCATATAATTATCTAAATCAAATATCTAAACCAAATATATATACTACAAATTATCATAGATTGAAACATTATAAATAACCCATATTTTGTGAACTTCATAAAACTAATACTTCTACCTGACTTCGCTGCAATCCCTGCTGCCACAACATTAGCAGAAGCTCCTACAAGAGTTCCATTTCCTCCTAGACATGCTCCAAGAGATAAAGACCACCATAATGCATATCTCACTGTACTATGAATCTCTGGAGTATTCCCCATAATATTTGATATATTATTAATTAATCCTGTTTCTCCTCCAATAATAGGTATCATTGTTGCTGTATAAGGAATGTTATCAACAATAGAAGAACATATTGCTGATAGCCATAATATAAGCATTGCAGTTAATTTTAAGCTTCCATTTGTAAGTTTTATTGCCCACTGAGCTACCATTTCAATAGCACCTATTTTTACTACTCCTTCTACCAAAATAAATAGTCCAATAAAGAAAAATAATGTTTTCCACTCTACTGTTTTAAATATTTCTTCTGGGTCTTTTTTTGCTATGATTGATAATATTAAGGCTCCCCCAAATGCTATTGCACTTGGTTCTATATGAAAAGTAGAGTGAGTAAAAAATCCTATTAACACAATCAACATTATACTACACGACTGAATCATAAGTTTTTTATCTTTAAGAGTTCTTGTAGCATCAAGTTCCATTACTCTTACCTTCATTTCATTCTTTACTTTCATCTTTTTTCGAAAGAAAATCCAAATAGTTATCAAAAAAACAATTAAATTTATAATTATAACTGGAGTTAAATGAAATATAAAATCATTAAAAGTTAAATTTGCTTTACTGGCAATAAGAATATTTGGAGGGTCTCCAATAAGTGTAGCTGTTCCTCCAATATTAGATGCCATTGCTTCTGCAATAAGGAATGGAACAGCATCAATCTCTAATTGTTCTGCAAGTACTATTGATACTGGAGCAATTAATAATATTGTAGTAACATTATCTAAGAATGCTGAAAACAAAGCTGTTATTAACACTAATATCATCAATAAAGGAATGGGCTCACCTCTTACAAATTGAGCTAGCTTAATTGCTACCCATTGAAAAAGTCCTGTTTCAGCGATAATATGCACTATTATCATCATTCCTATTAACAAAAAAACTATATCTAGATTATCTCCCACAGCTCTTATCATATCATCTTGACTTATTATAAAACAAAATCTCATAGCAAGTCCACCTAGTAATGCTGCCCATACCCCTGGAATTTTTTCGCTAACAATCAAGTAAAAAGTGAATATGAAAATAATTATTCCAATATAAAAACTCATATTTTTCCCCCTTCTGTATCTCAAATTTTGCTTATCACAAAACTTAAATATTTGACTTTACTACTATAAAAACCTCATAAGCATGGTACTTTTAAAAATTGTTTCTACTTTTAGCAAGTTCCTAATTTTACATATATAAAATTTATCCTAACAATAAATACTACCCTACTTTCTGTCTATGAGCAATATTTTTACTCAAAAAATAAAAAAATATTTAAGGCTTCTACCCCAAATATTTTCATTAATTCATTACTACACAATTTCTTCCTATTCTTTTTGCCCTATAAAGTGCTTTATCTGCAAATTTGAATGCTTCATCAAATTCATCTCTAGTATTTCCCATAACTTTTGCATATCCGAAACTTGCTGTTATTCTTAATTCTTTATTATCAATTCTTACTACACTTTTTTCTATATTTCTTCTTAATTTATTAAGTTTAATATCTACATCCTCCATCGGTATCCCTTGGAAAAAAAATATAAACTCTTCTCCACCCCATCTAGCAATCAAATTTATATTCCCAATAGTCTTATTTATTACTTTTGCCACATTTTTTAACACCAAATCTCCTACATAATGTCCATGTTTATCATTTATATCTTTAAACAAATCAACGTCCATAATAGCTACTATTGATTCGTTCTCTAAAACACAATTACTTTCAATATCTTTACGAACAAGCTCTTCAAAATATCTTCTATTTGCCAAACCTGTTAAACTATCATAATTAGATAACTGTAGTATTTTTTTATTTATATCTTCCAACAATATATTTTTTCCAATTTGACTTACTTGATTTTTATACAACATTCTCGTAAATATTAATACACTAAAATAAAAAATGCTACTGTTTATTGCATTGGCTACAAATAAACTAGAAGTTGCTGAATATCTCTGTAGCAATACCAAGAAAAAAATATGAGGGACTGTATAAACTAATATATTATATGGAAACGCTATGAGTATTAGTGCCCCGCATGTTAAAAGCATTGAAATATATGCTGTAATATTTCCTATTGTCATCTGGTCTAGTACTGCTATTATACTTATAAATATCATTACTACAAAATTACTAAATATAGGTAGGTAATCATAAATTTTATTATTAGAGTTCCTTGAAAATCTAGACACAAAGTAAACAGTTATTGCTGCCCAAGTAAAAATAGATAAATGCAATATTGTATAAATTTTATCAACTTGTCTAAATTCATTTGCTTTAATTTTATGAATATCAAAAAATAGAACTATAAACAACTCAATAACTAAAGTTATTATCCCCATTGCCTTCATTCTTTTTATATTAATTTTTTTTATCTCTTCTTTTACCAAGTCTATGTGTTTATCTGTAATCTCTATACTAATATCTTTAGTATCAATATTACGCATAATTTTCTTTAACATTTATTGCTCCAAACTAGTATGATATCAGTTAATTGTGCTTTTATATACTAATTACCATTATAACCAAAATCACTGAAGTTTGGCAACCTATTTTATAATTTTTGGAGAAATATTATTCTTTATAAAAGACTGAATAATCAATTATTATTAAACTAACTCGACTTGTGTATTCTTGATAAAAGCATTTTAAAAACCGTGTTTGTTCAATTCAATTATCTAAATTATATTCTATTATTTATCTATTCAAAAATACACGTCGAGTAAACTAAAAAAATTCAAATTTACCACACCTTATCTTTCTATTCTACTCATACGTTTTTCTTCATACATTTTCTTATCTGCTTCTGCTAGGAATTCTTCTACCCCACTAAATTTTTCCTCGTATTGAACTATTCCATGACTTGCAGAAATATTATATAGACGATTTCCATTCTTGTTCTCTATTTCTAGTGCTTCTTTTATTCTATCCCATACTCTCTCTATAATTTCTATTGTACAGTTTGAAAATATTATAACAAATTCATCTCCTCCTATTCTAAAGAAAATATCTCTTTCCCTTAATTCTCCCGCTACAGTATCAGAAAATATCTTTATCATTTCGTCTCCATAATCATGTCCAAAATAGTCATTAACATATTTTAGTTTATTGAGGTCAACAAAACAGACAAAAAGACTTGTCTCATTTTCTTTAGCTTTTTCAATCTCATTAGTTAATATTCTTATTCCAAATCTTCTATTATACAAACCTGTCAAATCATCTCTTTCTGCCTGAGTTTGAAGTAGTTCCATTTGCATTTTTTTATCTGTAATATCTTCTTTTATTGCCAGATAACTATAAATTAATCCATCTTCATTTTTTACAGGAATAATTATCGTTCTTTCCCAATATACTTCACCATTTTTTTTCATATTCCTGAATTCTCCATGCCATTCATTTCCAGAAGAGATTGTATCCCACATCTCTTTATAGAATTCCTCTGTATGAAATCCTGATTTAAAAATACTCGGATTTTTTCCCAACAACTCTTCTTTCGTATATCCACTGGCATCAAAAACTGCTGTATTTCCATAGTTTATATTTCCCTTTATATCTGTAATCACAACACTTATGGGTATATGCTCTATTATTGTTAAGAACTCTCTTAATTCTCCCTCTGACCTAGTTATCATATCAAGAAGAATATTCTTTTCTTTCATCTCTTTTTTCAATCTTTTATTGTACCTTATTATTATTCTGTTAATTATTATTACACAAACAATGAATATTATCAAACCTAATGATATCTTAAAAAATTGTTTTGTTTCAATTTCAATACTTTGTCTAAATATAAATTTATCAATATCAATATCTTCCTTGATTAGTCCTGCATTTTTATACTCTTTTGCAATAAAATCCCAACGCCCCTTATTTGTATAACCAATTTTCACTATTTGAGGCATTATTACTTTATCTACTTCCATAGCTTCATTCATAAGTTGTACTCTACTTCTTTTAGCTGAATATTTTTCATAGATAATATCTACTATCTCGCTCTTATTATTTAATGCATAATCCCATCCATCAAAGGACGCAGCTAAGAAATCTTCTACCACTCCTACATTTCTTTTAAAATAATGCTCTGATGTAAATATCGAATCTCCATAAAAATCCATTCCACTACCTTTTGAGCTAAAAAATACTGTTTCTATGTCTCTTTTATCAAACCCGTAAGTACTATCTAATAGACTGTAGGAACTTATATCAAATTCATCTAAAACATATCCGTCATTTACCAATGGCTTTGGACTTATATTTAATCCGTTAATGTCTATTCCTTCATTATATAAATACACCAATAGCTCTTTTGAATGACTTGACATAGCTATTTTCTTTCCTTTTATTTGATGTATATTCTCTATTCCACTATCTTTTCTTGCTACAAATCCTAAATGTGAATGTTGAAATATAGATGCCAAAATAATTATATTCTTGCCATTAGCTTTATCTACTATTAATTCACTTCCACCTATTCCAAATTGAGCTTTTCCAGATATTACAGTATCTACAGGATTCTCTGTTCCTTTAATTTCTCTGATTTCTACGTCAAGCCCCTTAGCTTCATAAAAACCCTTTTCTTTTGCAGCATAATATCCTGCAAATTGAAATTTATGATCCCATTTTATAGCTAATACTATTTTTTCTAATTCCTGTTCTTTAGAAAAGCTAAATACTGAAAACAATGCGAATAAAAAAATTATAAATAACTTTTTATCTTTGAATATACTTTTTAAATTTTCTATTCTCTTGTCCATGATTTTCTCCCAAATAAGTTTTATATATATACATATTATATTCCTCAAAACAGTAAAATTCCTGCTATTTTCTCCATTTATATTCAGTCAGAAAAAAAGTGCCTTAGCACTTCTTATTCAAATATTGCTACTACCCTTGCTGGTGCTGCAGAAGCTCCCATAATCTTTAGTGGAAATACTGCCACTTTAAATCCCTTTAATGGTAAACTTCCCAAGTTTACAAGCTGTTCCATATGATAATACTCTTTTTCTGCTCCAATCATATGCCCATTCCAAAAATATTCACTGTCATTATTTTCTTTTGCCAATTTCGCTTGATATTTAAGTGGCAAGTCCCAACCCCATTGGTCGATTCCCATGACTTTTACTCCCAAATCGATAAGATATTCGGTAGCTTCCCTTGTCATTCCAGTTCCCATTTCAGCATAGGATTTAGTACCAATATATTTATCTCTACCTGTTCTTATAAGAACTATATTTCCACTTTTTATTTCCAAGTTATTATCTTCTATAAATTTTTCAATATCTTCTTTTAATATTGGCTCCAATTCTTTTTTATTGCTCATATCAATTACTATTCCATCACCGTAACACAAATCTAAAGGCATTTGGTCAATAGTCTTTGCAGGTTCTCCATTAACAGTTGGAGCATAATGCCACGGAGCGTCAATATGAGTTGTTGCGTGAACGCCCATATGTTTTATTGTATCATCTGCCCATCCTTCAAATCTTTTGGGGAACAATCTTTGAGGTAATCCCACGAAATATTTAACCAAAAGATTGGACACCTTATGTGACTTATGTTTTATCTTAACTCTCATAAAAAATGGGTCTTCTTTGTTATATTTAATTTCTTTTGATAGGTCGATTATTTTGGGCATTGTACAGGTTCTCCTTAAATTTTAACTTCTCTATTCATTTCATATGAAGATTCGTCTTCACCAGTAATTTTAAATCCAAATTTTTCATAAAGTTTTCTTGCTGGATTTTTCTTTAGAACTTCAAGGTGCATTCCGAACTTTAATTTATCACTTTTATCTACTAAAAATTGTAAAATCTCATTCCCAAATCCTTTTCCTTGATAAGTAGGTTCTACTTGAACCTGTACTAAATATATTTTTCTTTCTTCATACACATACTTTAAAAATCCTACTCTTTTTTCTCCATTAAAAACTATAAAACCATTCTCAAAATGGTATTTTATTCTTTTCAAATGACTTTTATCATCAGTTGGCATATTTTCATTTTTTAGATGCTCATTCATTGTTCTTTTTCTTAAATCTAATAAATATGAAATATCTTCTATTTTTACAGGATAAAAAATTAGTTCTTTATATTTTTCCATAATCTCTCCCTTTTTTAACTTTACCTATCTATTATCCCACTTCTACCTCAATTTTTCAATGTTTTTCTATAATGCAAAAGGGCTTAGCACTGCCAAAGCCCTTTATTTAATCTTCCAACAAATTTATTTCTTTTAAAAGCTCTCTCTCCAATTGTTCCTCTGTAGGTAATAATAATTTGTATTTTGACGCAAAAAGTTGCTTGTTTTCTGCCAAAACAGAGTATTTTGCAACCGCCTCGTTTTTCTCGCTACATAATATAAGCCCAATAGTAGGATTATCATCAGAAGCTTTTACTTTATCCTCAAAAATTCTAACATACATATCCATTTGTCCCACATCTTGATGAGTTAATTTTCCTTTTTTAAGGTCAATTAGAACAAAACATTTTAGTTTATAATTGTAAAAAACTAAATCAATATAAAAATGCTCTCCGTCCAAATCAAAATGTTTTTGCCTAGCTACAAAAGAAAAACCACTTCCTAATTCTAATAAAAACTCTTGTAAATTATCAATAAGGGCTGTTTCCAACTCTTTCTCTGTATACTCAGTTCTATTTTTAAGCTGTAAAAATTCCAAAACATAAGGGTCTTTTAAAATATCTTGTGGTAGTAATATTTCTGTCTTTTCTTTGGCTTCTTCAATAACATTATTTTTATTCTGACTAGCCAATAACCTTTCATAATAAAAACTATTTATTTGCCTTTCCAAAGCTCTCGTTGACCAGTTTTCTTTAGCTGTTTCATTCATATACCAAATTCTGGCTCTCTCATCTTCTACCTTCAAAAGATGTCTGTAATGAGTCCAACTTAATTGTGAACTCACTGAGTTCATATTTTGAAAAAGTTCATAAAATTTTTTCATATATTGTAAATTTCTATAATCAAACCCTTTTCCAAAATCAGCAGTCAACTTATCCGAAAGTTCCTTTAAAACTTCCTTTCCATATTCTGCTCTTTTACCTTTTAGCTCATCTTCAAAAATAATTTTTCCAACATTCCAATAGGTTATAACCATTAGACTATTGACTTGTTGCCTTACTTGATTTTGAGCTTTTTTCAATAAATCTGATATTTGATTATACAAATTATTCTTATTTTCCAAGTCCATCTAATCCCCCTAAACAAATCTCTAATTCCTTATTTATTATAGCTTATTTACATTAAAAATCAAATATTTTAAAAGGGCTTAGCACCGCCAAACCCCTTCTAATTTTTTTATTTCTTATTTTCCTTAAACCAGTCAACAGTTTCATCCCATTCATCTTTGCCTACTTTTCCCTTAACTTGTTCATATAGCCAGCCAATCGATTTATCCACTAAATATTTCTTCATCTGATTTTCTGCCTCTGTCATTACTACTTTAATAAGACAAGGGCATTTCGTATAAGTATCAGGTAAATTTTCTTTATCTACTAGTATACTATTTTGGCGAATTTCAGCACATTGAAATATTGAAGATGTCCCCTCTATGGACTCAATCACATCCCAAAACGAAATCTCGTAAGGACTTCTAGCCAACTCATATCCACCTTTAACTCCTGTAATAGACCTTACTATTCCAGCTTTCTTCATCTTTGTATAGACCTTTGATAAATAAGACTCTGAAACTCCTTGAAACTGAGCCAGTTCTTTAATACCCACAGTCTGACCCTTTGGTAAATCTATCATATATAATAAACAATGTAATGAATATTCAACTCCTACCGAAAATTGCATATGTACCTCCTCACAAATAACTTTTTACATCTTACTTTATAATTAATATTCAGTCAATAAATTTATGTTGACAATATCATTTAAAAACAGTATCATTAATTAAAGATAATTATTGTCTATAATATCTACGATTAGGAGGAGTTATGTTTTCAGAAAAATTTTATGAAGTATTAAAAAATCAAGGTGTTGTATCAATAACGTCATGGGGAAAAGGTGAACCACATGTTGTTAATACGTGGAATAGTTATTTAACATTAGCAGAAACAAACAGAATTTTGATTCCAGCTGCTGCTATGATAAATACTGAAAAAAATGTTAACGAAAATAACAAAGTAAAATTGACTATTGGAAGTCATGAAGTAATGGGATATAGATATATGGGAACTGGCTTTTTATTGGAAGGAACTGCAAAATATTTGACTGAAGGAACTGAATTTGAAATGATGAAAGAAAATTTTTCTTTCTTAACAAGAGTTTTAGAAGTTACTGTTACTTCTTGTAAACAAACTTTATAAAAAGAGGTGTTTATGGCTAGAAAAATTAATGACTTATTGTGTGTTGCATGTGGTATTTGCGAAGAAATTTGTCTAATAGGCTGTATATCGCCTACTCCTGATGGGCAAAGATTTATAAATGAAAAGGCTTGTGTTGACTGCGGTGCATGTGAACTTGCATGTCCTATTAAGTGTATTGAGCATAGTTTATAAGGCTATTCTTATTTTTTAAGAATTTAAAAGGGTTTGGCAATCGCCAAACCCCTCGTTAATTGCTACCTGCTACTTTCTAACTGCTAATTGTTTTACAATCTGCTCCAATATTTCCCTAAAAATCTTATCTTGATTATCTTCTCTTTTTTTAGACCCTTTAGTTCTTTTTCCACCAGCTCTTTCCTTAGCACTCATGTGCCTCTGAAACATAAGAGTATCAATATTCCATTTAGTATATTTGAATCCACTCGGATTTATTATCCCAAATATCTTATCAATCAGTATACTTGCAAGTCCATAATCCTGTGTTATCAAAATATCATTGATATCAGAAATCTCTACTATTTTATGGTCAACTGCGTCTTTATCTTTTCCAACTACTATAGTCTCAAAATCTCCACTCAAAACATGAGCATCATCAATTACCATAGTTACTGTTAATCCATATTTTTTTGCCAGTTCCAAGCAGATATTTTTTACTGCCTTTGGACAAGCATCTGCGTCAATAACAATTCTCATTATTTAACTTCTCTTTTCTTTTTCATCACATATTTTATCGCTTCGATTCCTGCAAGAGTCCCGTCTGCAACGGCTGTCGTCACTTGACGAACAGTTCTTTCTCTTATATCTCCTGCTGCCCAAACGCCTTCTACCTCACACGCCATATTCTCATCAGTTATTATATAACCCTCATCATTCAGTTTTGCAAACCCTTGATAAAGCTCACTATTTGATTTTGTTCCAAGATATAAGAATGCGAAATCACTTTCCATCTCTTTTATCTCTCCTGCAATGTCTACTTTAACTTTCTCAACATATTGATTTCCCAATACTTCCAAAAGTTTTGCATTAGTAAACAGTTTTACATTTTCATTAGAAAGCAGTTGTTCTTTAAGCTCTGCTTCTACCTCCAAATCATCCTTATCACAGAATACATTTATCTGTTTAGCATGTTTTGTCAAGAATAAAGCCTCTTCTACAGCTTCATGTCCATTACCAAAAACAGAAGTTATTCTTCCTTTTGTAAAGAATCCATCACAAGTTGCGCAATAAGAAACTCCATTTCCAATAAACTCTTTTTCCCCAATAATTTTTTTAGAATTATTCTTTGGCCAACCTGTAGCTATTATTATTCCAGTTCCTTCATAATTACCTTTGCTTGCCTTTACCACCCTTGGATGACTGTATATATCAAGCTCCAAAAATGTATCTTCCACAAACTCTGCTCCAAATTTCTGGGCTTGTTTCTGAATTGTTTCGTAAAGCTCTTTTCCCGTTATTCCATTAGGAAATCCCGGATAATTATCAATTTTGTGTGCTGAAATCAAAGCTCCCACTTCAGGTTTTTCAATAACTAAAACATTCAAATTTGAACGTCCTGCATAAAGTGCAGCTGTTGCTCCTGCTGGCCCTCCTCCAATGACAATCAAATCATAAACTTTTGACATAGTTTTCCTCCTTTAATCGTTGGATTATTACTTAACCCTTTTGGGTGTACAAAAATTCGCTTTATATTAATTTTTAATATTCATCATAATAACTTCTGAACAAGTTATTTTCTTCTACCCCTATTGTTGTTTTCCCTCCATGTCCTGAATAAACAACTGTTTCTTTTGGAAGAATATCGCATAATTTTCTCAAACTTTTAAAAAGCTTTTCAGAATTTCCCCCTGCAAAATCTGTTCTTCCCATGCTCCCTGCAAAAAGTGTATCTCCACTTATAAGAATCCCCTCTTCTCTGTTATAGTAACAAACTCCTCCTGTTGTATGCCCTGGAGTTTCTATTACTTCCATGTCAAAAACTTTATCTCCTTCTTTTACATAACTTATACGAGATAAGTCCTCGACTTTGTATAGCTCTCTGAAAATATGATAAGACAAATTAAACTCGCTATTCAAAAGATATTCTTCCTCATCTTTTCCTATATATATTTGCATTTTAGGATATATTCTCATCAAATTATTAAGGCCAGCAATGTGGTCAATATGCCCATGTGTCAAAAATAGTGCCTTCAATGTTAACTCTTTTTTTTGTATAAAAGATATTATTTCTGGAAATTCCCAACTTCCTATATCAAATAAAAGTGCTTCTTTCTTATCATTCCATAAAAGATACGAGTTTGATTGTAAAGCTCCTACAACAAATTTCTCTATATTATACATTTTTCCTCCAAATAATACTTCTCAATTTTCTTTCATTTTAACACAAAATTTATTAATTCTGAAATAAGTTTTTAAATTGTACACAATTTATTATATAGTTTTTTTCGACTTTAGTCAACAAAGAATAGTTCTCTTATACTCTAAGAGATTAAAAATAAGAAAGGTCACAAAACTTAAATTCAAGTTTTTGCGACCTCTGTGTTTATATCTCAATATATAGCTTTATTACCTATAAAGTTATATCTCCTCTTTCTCTAGTTCTTACTCTTATTGCGTCTTTTACTTCAGATATAAATATCTTTCCGTCTCCGATTTGCCCTGTGTAAGCACTTTCAGCTATTGCATCAATAACTTTTTCTACGTCTTTATCTTTTACTACAATTTCTATTTTTACTTTAGGTATAAATGTTAATCTATATTCTTTTCCTCTAAACTGTTCAACTATACCTTTTTGTCTTCCATGACCTTCTACCTCAGTTTTTGTTATTCCCGAATGTCCCAATTCATCTAATCTATCAATGATAGTTTGCAAACTTTCTGGTCTAACAATAGCTTCTACCTTCATCATAATAACTGCCCCCTATTTTATAAGATTATTCGCTAACTCTTTCACCATGAAGAACCAAATCAAGTCCATATACCTCTTCTTGTGGCTCTACTCTTAGGCTAACAAAGAATTTCATAACATTAAGTATTGCAAGAGTTCCTATTATGGATACTCCATAAACTACTACTATTCCAATAACTTGTGTTATAATTTGTTTTGAATTCCCATAAAAAAGACCTGTTCCTAAAGGATTAATCTTTGGATTTGCAAAAAGTCCATTAGCAATTATTCCCCAAGTTCCTGCCATTCCATGAATTCCGAATACATCTAGAGAATCGTCATATCCAAGCTTTTTCTTAACCTCAACAACCATAAAATAACATAATACTCCTGCTACAAATCCTATAACTAGTGAAGCTTTTGCATCTACAAATCCTGCTGCTGGAGTTATTGCAACTAACCCTGCTACAAGTCCTGATACTGCTCCAATCAATGAAGGTTTCCCTCCTCTTTTCCATTCTAATAATAACCATGCCAAAGCCGCTGCAGCTCCTGCTGTATTTGTTGTAAGGAAAGCATTTGCAGCCATTCCATTTGCAGCTCCTGCACTTCCTGCATTAAATCCAAACCATCCAAACCATAGAAGTCCTGCTCCTATAAACACCATTGGTATATTACTTGGTAACATTGCTTCTTTTTTAAATCTTACTCTTTCCCCAATAAATAGCGCTGCTGTTATTGCCGAAACTCCCGAAGCTATTTCTACAACATATCCTCCAGCATAATCAAGTACTCCCATTTTTGCCAAGATTCCATTTGGATTCCATACCATATGAGCTATTGGTGAATACACAAATGTCGACCATAATACAGAAAATATCATCCATGCTTTAAAGTTCATTCTTTCTACAACTGCTCCCGAAATAAGTGCTACTGTTATTGCTGCAAATGTAAATTGAAATGCAGAAAACGCAAACTCTGGAACTGTTGGCATTGTAGGATATATACTATTTATTCCTATGTTTTCTAAAAATGCTTTATCTAAACCACCTATTACTCCTGGTATCAGCTCTTTACCACCAAAAGTAAGACTATATTGAAATAATACCCATAAAAGACTAACTACTATCGCACTTCCAAGACTATAATACAAAGTTGAAAGTACATTTTTTCTCCTAACCATTCCTGCATAAAACATTGCAAGGGCAGGTACTGTCATCATTAAAACTAAAGCTGCTGAGATAAGAACCCATGCAGTATCTCCAGAATTAATTGCAGAAACTCCCACAGTTTCTTGGGCAAATAAAGCTCCTGGAATCATCATTATTAAAATCCCCATAATTTTTCTAAAAACTCTCTCTTTCACAAAATCCTCCACTCAAACATATTTAATTTTACCATATTTATTAATTTGTATTTCAGTTATGATAATTTACCATATTTTTTATTTTTAGTAAAATATATTTGAAATAGTTTTTTCATTGATAATATGAATTTAAATAATTACGTTTATTTCTAGTTTAGAATATTTCCAACAAAATCTTTATAAATCAATACACAAATACCTGTAGTTAATTTATTCTCAAATCTCAATAAAAATATTTTTCAATTATTACGATTATCGGAATACATTTGTTCTGTTATTTTTTTCTTAATATTCACTTTTTTCTTCTTGTTCATTAAATTTTTGCCATCAATACAATTAATAGTTATCATTCAGGAGGGAAATCTAAACATAGAATGTCTTTTACATAATTCTAGACCTTTGCACGCTTCGAATTTTTAGTACAAAATATATCTTCTTACAGTCGAAATAAGACTATTCTAAAATTTCTTTCAGAAATTAAGAATATCTAAAAACCTAAGTGTAGGAAGCTTTTTGCGAAGCTTATACTTTAGGAAACCTCTTAACATGAATCCCTAATAAAATTAGTGAGTCCAGCGTCACGCTAGTTCGGTGAAGCTGAAAAGCTTCGGGTTTTTTATATATCTTTTTAGACGGACAAAACACTCTATTATGCAAAGCTCTTGACTTTTAAAACGTACTTTAACTCACCAAATCCTAATCATCAGAAATAAAAAAACTGCTAACCTAATATATAAGTTAACAGCTCTCAAATTATTTATTTATTGTTTTTTTAAATGATAAAATCGTATTCTTCATAAGCATTGCTATAGTCATAGGCCCTACTCCACCGGGAACAGGTGTAATATAAGAAGCTTTTTCTTTGGCAGTTTCATAATCTACATCTCCACAAAGAGTTCCATCTTCCAGTCTGTTTATCCCTACATCAATTACTACAGCACCCTCTTTAATCATATCTCCTGTAATCATTTTTGCCACACCTACCGCTGCTATTACTATATCAGCTGCTAGAACTTTTTCTTTTAGATTCTTCGTTCTACTATGACAGACTTGCACAGTTGCGCTTTCGTTAATTAGAAGTGCTGCAAGAGGTTTTCCTACTATATTACTTCTACCTACTATAACCACATCTTGCCCACTTATAGGCAGGTTATATCTTTTAAGAAGCTCTACAACTCCATAAGGTGTACAAGATTTAAATGTATCTTCTTCCCCTATCAAGACTTTCCCTACATTCTCTCCGTGAAATCCATCTACATCTTTTTCTTTGGCTATAGAATCTATTATTAGTTTTGAATTAAGACCTTTTGGTAAAGGTAATTGAACTAATATTCCATGTAATTTTTCATCTTTATTTAGCTTGTCTACCAATGCTAACAAATCTTCTTCTGAAATATCTACCGGCATCACATGTTTTTCTGAGTAAATTCCCAAATCTTCGCATGATTTTACTTTTGAATTAACATAAACTTTTGAAGCTGGGTCATCTCCCACAATAACCACTGCTAATCCCGGAGTTTTCCCGTAAGTTTCTTTTAGAACTTTTACCTCTTCTTTTATTTCAGCTTTAATAATCTTAGCAGTTTCTTTCCCGTCAATTATTTTATACATTACCCTACTCCCACTTTCTTTAATAAAATTTTCAATCTACCCTAATTGAGTATAAAATAAAATCAGCAGTTTGTAAACTGCTAATTCAAATTATTTCTATTTGTTTGTTGCTTTTTCTTTCCAGAAATTAAGTTCTTGTAATTTAGCATACAAGTCTATATTTGATACTACATATTTTTCTTTATCATAATCAAGTTGAACTGGTGCAAAGTTAAGTATTGCTTTTACTCCATGCTTAAACAACATTGTTGCTATCTCTTGAGCTGCTGCTTTTGGTATTGCAAGAATTGCTGTTTCTACTCCCTCTTTTGTTTCTAGGAAATAAGGAATATCTTTAGTGTCTCTTATTTTCAGCCCATTTATTTCAGTACCTATTTTTGATGGAGAATTATCGAATAATCCTACAACATTAAAACTCTCTTTAGTAAACTCTGGTTCAGCAAAAAGTGCATTTCCAAGTCTTCCAAGTCCTATTATTATTATATTATTAGTTTTATGAACTCCTAATATTTTCTCAATATCTGAATGAAGCGTTCTTACTTGATAACCTTTCCCTCTTACTCCAAAATCCCCAAAATTCGAAAGGTCTTTTCTTATTTGTGCTGGTGTGAATCCCATTCTTCCTGCTAAATCATCTGATGATATAAATTCATCTTGATTTAGATTTTCCAAACACCTTAAATATTTAGTAAGTCTTTCAATTACTTTTACTGAAATATCTTCTGCCATCTTTTTTTTCATTGAATATCCTCCTGTAAATTATTTTAATCTATTTCCAATCTTAAAGTAATTACCATTTATAATGTCATTACCACTTAAAGTTTTTTTACCTTCTGGTTTTACTTGAGTAAGTGCCACTGCTCCGTCCCCAGTTTTCACTATTGGACCTTTGCCTTTCAAGAAATCAACTATTTCTCCCACTTCTCCATTATACTCTTTTTCACACAATTCCACAGCATATAATTTAAATATTTTTTCATCTAGCTTTGTAAATGCTGTAGGGAAAGGATTCATTCCTCTTACAAAGTTAAAAATTTCTCTAGAACTTTTTTCCCAGTTTATTCTAGTCTCATCTTTATGAATTGGTTTTACAAAGGTAGCTTCACTATGATTTTGAACTATTCTTGGCGCTTTTCCTTCAAATATAAGTTCTACAGCTTCCATAAGAGTTTTAGCCCCAATTTCTGCTAACCTGTCATGTAAAGTCCCAAGATTATCTTCTTCTGTAATCTCAGTTTTCCCTTGTAATATCATATCTCCTGCATCAAGTTCTTCAGCAATATACATAATTGTAACACCTGTTTCTTTTTCGCCATTAATAATGGCTGCATGAATTGGTGCTGCTCCTCTATATTTAGGAAGTAACGAAGAATGCACGTTTATTACTCCATATTTTGGTATATCTATAAGCTCTTTTGGTAAAATTTTACCATAAGCCACAACCACTATCAAATCAGGATTAAGCTCTCTCACAAGATTAAGAGTTTCTTCTGTTTTTACAGAATTTGGTTGATACACAGGTATTTCTTTTTCTATTGCAAATTCCTTTACTGGAACAAACTTAATTTTCCCACCACGAAGATTTGGCTTATCTACCTTAGTAAATACTCCAATTACATCATGTTTATCACAAAGTGATTTTAAAGAGTTTACTGCGAAATCTGGAGTTCCCATAAATAATATTCTCAATCTATCCCTCTCCTTTTTCAGTCTCTTTTTTTAGTTTACTCAATTTTGATGACACCATTCTTTTTGCTACAGGAGAAATTTTATCTACAAATAATTCTCCTTGCAGATGGTCATATTCATGTTGGAAAGCTCTTGATAAAAGCTCTGTTGCCTCTTCTACCACAGTTTCTCCCTTTTCATTTAGATATTTTAGTTTTACTACTGCAGGTCTACAAACTTTTTTATAAATCCCTGGTATGCTAAGACATCCTTCTTCATTTTCAACTATTTCAGCAGAGTATTCTATAAATTCTGGATTTATAACTTTTCTTATTTTCCCGTCTCCTACTTCTACCACAAACATAGTCTTATTTACTCCTACTTGTGGAGCTGCAAGCCCTACACCTTGTGCATCTTTCATTGTATCTACCATATCATCTAGTATCTTTAGTATTTCATCATCTATTTTTTCTACAGCTGTTGATTTATTTCTAAGAACTTTATCACCATATTTTCTTATTTTAAGAATCATTTTTCCTCCTTATAACAGATTAATTGGATCCACATCTACTGTTATTCTCAATTTGTTATTTTTTGATTTTTGTATTTTCTCATAGAGACCTTTTTTGAAAACTCTTATTTTATCCCGAGTTCCTTTCACAAAAATTTGATACCTAAATCTATTTTTTATTCTTGCAATAGCGCATGGAATTGGTCCATATATTTCTACTCCATCGCATTTTATTATCTCTTTAAACTCTTTTGATTTTTGTATTAATAATTTTTCATCTTCACTTGATAATACTATATTTATTATCCTTGTAAAAGGCGGATATGAGAGTGTTTTTCTATTGTCTATCTCTATATCATAAAGTCCTATATAATCCTCATTTATTATTTTCTCTATAACATAATGTTCTGGATTATAAGTCTGTATAACAACTTCTCCTTCTACCTCGCCCCGTCCAGCTCTTCCACTTGCTTGGGTTACTAGCTGATAAGTTTTTTCTGCTGAACGAAAATCAGGAAAATGCAAGATAGTATCTGCATTAATTATTCCTACAAGAGTCACTTCTGGAAAATGTAATCCCTTTGATATCATTTGTGTGCCTAATAGTATATCATATTTTTTAGCTAAAAAGTCAAAATAAAGCTTCTCATAGGCATCTCTTTCTTTCACCGTATGCGCATCTGCTCTCATAACTCTTGCCTTTGGGAACTTCTCAAGAACAGAATCTTCTAGTTTCTCTGTCCCTTGACCTAGTAGTCTTAATTTATCGCTTTTACAGCTTCCACATACTGGTGTAAATCTTTTTGTGTATCCACAATAATTACATCTATATCTTCCGTCACTTTTATAATAATTAAGAGAAACTGAGCAATGTGGACAAGTTTCTACTGTTCCGCAATCCTCACATTGTATATATGTAGAGTAGCCTTTTCTATTAAGAAGATAAAGTATCTGTTCCCCTTTTCTTAATCTCTTGGCAGTCTCTTCAAGGAGGGTTTCACTAAGCTCCCCTTTCCCCTCTTCTCTCATATTCACAAGTTTGAATTTTGGAAGAGCATTCTCATTATATCTTTTATTTAGCTCTAATAACTCAAAAATCCCATTTTTTGCATAAAAATAACTCTCTACAAGAGGAGTTGCTGAACCCATAAGAACTTTAGCATTTTCTATTTCTGCTCTTTTTAGCGCCACATAACGGGCATCATATCTTGGGTCAGAATCTTGTTTATAAGAGCTTTCATGTTCTTCATCTATTATTATATATTTTAAGTTCTTCACTGGAGCAAATATTGCTGACCGAACCCCAAGAACTATATTTTTTTCCTCTGTATAAATAGACATCCATTCTGTCTCTCTTTGAACTGGAGTTAGTTTACTGTGAAGTATTGCTAAATTCTCGTTAAAAGCATTTTTAAATTTATCTATCATCTGAGGAGTAAGAGCAATCTCAGGTAGAAGAAATATTACTCCTTCACCCTTCTTCAAAGCTTCTCTTATAATAGAGAGATAAACTTCTGTTTTCCCCGAGCCAGTAACTCCTTTTAAAAGATAAAATCTTTTATCTCCCTCTAAAAATTTATCTTTTGCATTTTCTTGCTCATCATTTAGAGTTACTTTATTTTCATTTACTTCTAAATTTTCATCATCTTTTTTAAAACTTTTCTTTTTAAAAACAGGTTCTCTCGTTAACACTATATTTTTCAAACTTATATGTTTATCTATTAACTCTTTGCCAAAATTTTTAGCAGTCGTTTCGTAAGAAATTGGTTTCTTTCTAAGATAATCTATTAACCTATCATCTTCTAGGGTAATTTTATTAAAATTATCATTTAAACTACAAAGTTTTTTATATTTAACTTTCAGATTTTGAGGATAGGAAGCATTCAATATATCTCTAAATGAACAAAGATAATACTCTTTCATCCAAAAAAATAGTTTCATAAGATTGGGAGATATTTTTATTTGCCCTTCAGCTCTATCTATTATAGGTTTCACTTCATAGGCAAACTCTGTTCTGCTATCTTTAGCTACTATCAAACCTGTTTTTTTTCTACCTGCAAAATTTATTATTACCTGTTCTCCCACAGAATACTGACCTTTTACATCCAAATATGTATAAAATCCTTCATTTTCATCTATTTGAATCAAGTAATATATCATTTTTGCTCCTCTAAGTAACTGTATAATTCATAGAAAAATCATTTCACGGACTACGCGTCCGTACCTCACAAGCGTGACGCTTGACCCCTAAAAAATCCCTAATTTGGCTCATGCAATGAGCCCCTACCAAAACTATTCTTTTTTCATCTCTAATTCCTAACTGCTACCTATTAATTACTAATTGCTTTTAAGGTTTTCATAAGCAAGTACCATTGCCCTTGCTTTATTTATAGTTTCTTTATACTCTCTTTCTGGTATAGAATCATAAACTATTCCTGCCCCTACTTGAAAGTATACTTTATTATTTTTCTCTATAAAACTTCTGATAATTATATTAAAATCCATATCTCCATTATAACCTACAAATCCTAATGAACCTGTATAAAAACCTCTTCTTGTTGGCTCAAGTTCTTCAATTATCTCCATAGACCTAATTTTGGGAGCTCCTGTTATTGTTCCTCCCGGAAACATAGCTTTTAAAAGGTCAAAAGCATCTAAATCTTTTCTCAAAACGCCTTTTACATTGGATACCAAATGCATCACATGAGAATATCTCTCTATAACCATAAATTCGTCTACTTCTACCGTCCCAAACTCCGCAACTCTTCCTATATCATTTCTCTCCAAATCTACAAGCATAACATGTTCTGCACACTCTTTTGGGTCATTTTTAAGTTCCATTGCAAGTTCTTCATTCTTTACTTCATTACCTTTTACCAATCTTCTTGTTCCTGCTATTGGTCTTGTATCTGCTATTCCATCCTTCAATCTCACTAGTCTTTCTGGAGATTGTGATATTAATTTGAAATCATTAATATGTACTAAGGATGCAAAGGGTGATGGATTTATAGCTCTCAATATTCTATAAAGCTCTATACTTTCATCTTTTCCTATTTCTGCGCCAAATCTTTGACTAAGATTAACTTGAAAAATATCGCCTTCTTTTACATAGAATTTCGCTTTTTCTACTATATCCATAAATTTTTCTTTACTTATATTAGTTTCAAAACGATTTAAGTCATCCCATGAAATTTCTCTATTTTCTATTACTGGCTCTGAAATTTCTGAATCCAAATTCCATATATAATTTTTCTCATCAAAATCTATTTCAAACAGTTCTTTTGTTTCTTCATTCTTAATAATAATAAGTTTAGGCACTACAAAATAAAGTTCTGGTAGCTCCAAATCATCAATAGCTTTATTTTCTATTTTCTCCAAATACCTATTATAAT
>JAGNSM010000010.1 GCA_017988045.1 Fusobacteriaceae bacterium | reverse complement strand
AAGTTGTCTTTAACTACTCCTACTACATTTCCTCCAACAGCATCAACAATATCAAGTAAACCGTAATCAAATACTACAACTCTTTTGGGAACTCCATTTATTTGAGCTTGCCCCAACTCATGTTTAATCATTTTAGGTGCAGCTAATATATTCAGACTAAATAACATAACTAATAATAAAGACCATAAACTTTTTTTCATTTTAACCTCCTAGTAATATAAACAAAAATTTTTATTTTTAAAATTTTCAATTTGAAAATTTATTTCATATATTTTATATAAAATTTCATTATTGATAATATCTTCTGTCAAACCACTTTCAATTATTTCTCCATTTTTCATTGCTACAATATAATCAGCAAAGGTGCTGGCAATATTTATATCATGAACAACTAAAATAATTGTCTTATTTTGCTCTTCTACCAGTTTCTTAAGAAGATGCATAACCTCTAATATATGCTTTATATCTAAGTTATTTAAAGGTTCATCAAGCAAAATATATTCAGTATCTTGTGCTAAAGTCATTGCAATATAAGTTCTTTGCTTTTGACCACCAGAAAGTTCGTCAATATACTTATCTTTAATGCTTGAAAGTCCTGTATATTCAAGCGCTTCATTAATTTTTTGATAATCATTTTCTGTTAGTCTATCTTCTGAATAAGGATAACGACCAAAGGCAACTAAGTCAGCAATTGTAAGCCTTACATTAATATTGTTAAGCTGCTTCATGATGCTTAATGTTTTAGAAAGCTCTTTTTTATCCCAATCCTTCAAGTTTTTAGAATTTATTAATATATCCCCTTTATCTACTTTAATTAATCTGGAAATAGCATTTAGCAAAGTACTTTTCCCAGCTCCATTTGGGCCAATTATACAGGTAAGTTTATTTTGAGGAATTTCCAAATTAATCTCAGAAAGAACTTTCTGAAAGCCATAATTTTTATTTACATTATTAATTTTAAACATTTTTATTCTCCTTAATTAACAAGATAAAGAAATAGATTCCACTAAAAAATCCTATTAATACCCCTATTGGAACTGCCATATTTAAAAGTCTTTCTATTATAAATTGACCTAAAATCAAAATAAAAGTTCCTAGTATAGAAGTAAATAAAACCAATTCTTTATGCTTATAATTTATTACAATTTCTCTTGCTATATTTACTATTGCTACTCCAAAGAAAACCAATGGCCCTATTAAAGCTGTAGTAATAGATGTTAGTGTTATAACTATGCAAAATAAAAGCTTAACTTTTTTATCATAATCAATTCCTAAGTTTATACTTTGATCTTTTCCAAGTAGCATAATATCCAATACATGAAACTGTTTTACAACAATAAAACAGATTGCTATAAGAATTGGTGCTGTCAAATAAATCAAATTTACATCTGTATTATTAATACTTGCAAAGGATAAATCTTGAAGTAATGAAAACTGGTTAGGGTCAAGCATTATTTGGAAGAATGATGAAATTCCCTTTAATAGAGTTCCAAAGACTACTCCTATTAGAATTATTTCATCTACACGTCTATTTTCTTTTCCAAAAATAATTTTATATAAAATAAAACTACTTCCTAAAGTTAAAATCGTTACAAAAAAGAAGTATAAATAATAATGAGTAGAGAAAATACTTAAATCTTTTGCAAAATATAATAATAACAAATTGAAAAACATATATATAGAATCTACTCCCAAAACTCCAGGAGTCAAAATCCTATTATTTGTTATAGTTTGGAATATTACAGATGAAATACCTATTGTTGTTCCTACCAAAATCATTAAAATTAGTTTTGAAAATCTTTTCCCTATAAAAAATGAAAAAGTATCACTATCTAACCCTTGAAATAAATAAAGTATAGAAACAAATAGAAGTACTAAAATAACTAAATATTTCTTTTTCATTTTGCCCTCCTATTTATGATAACTAAAAATAAAAGAGCTCCAAAGACTCCTGCTGTAACTCCAATAGGAACTTCATAAGGATAAATAACTATTCTGCTTATTATGTCGCAAAACATTAAAAAGATTGGTCCCAAAAGTAAAATTTTCCATATGTTTTTCTTCAAGTTATCTCCGTATTTCAAAGAGATTATATTTGGAATTACTAAGCCTATGAAAGGAATATTTCCTACAATAATCATAACAACCGCTGAAATCATTGATATTATTATTAATCCTAGATTAACAAATTTATGATAATCTACTCCTAAATTTGTAGAAAAATCTTTTCCTAGAGCTACAATTGTAAACTTATTAACATACAGGAACGTAACTATTATTAAAGGAATTGATAAGTATAAAAGTTCGTACTGACCCTCAATAATTTTAGAGAAATCTCCATAAAACCATGAGCTTATAACTTGAATAACATCAAATTTATAAGCTATGAATATTGTAAATGAATTAATGAATGCTCCCAGCATAATTCCTATTAGCGGAACATATACTGTTTTTTTAGTTTTAAATTTTGAAATAATTCGCATAAATAAGGTACTAACTAACAATGAACAGACAAAGGATAATATAGTCCTTCCTATTAATGATTCTGTCTTAAAAATAACCATTGCCAAAACTAGACCTAATTGTGCCCCTTCAAGCGTTGCAGCTGTATCTGGTGAGACAAATTTATTCCTACTTATTTGTTGAAAAATGACTCCACTAATAGAAAGTCCTATTGCTGCTAAAATTAGTGAAACTAGTCTAGGAATTCTACTTGTTATCAAAATTAAGTGAACGTAATCAAATCCTTCCTTTAGATTAAAAATGTTTATTACTCCTAAAGAAAGAGAAATAACTGATAAAACTATAAATAGGAATATTAAATATCTATTTTTCATAGTTTGCTCCTTTTTAAGAAAAGTGCCAACCATAATAAAGTTGGCACTCATATAAATTTATTTAGAAACTATAGTTAAATCCTATAAAGTAGTTTCTTTCTGACGCAGGATCATAAGTATATGCTCCACTGCTATAATTAATTGTATTATAGTAATCTGCATTAAATAAATTATTTATTCCTGCATAAGTTTTCCAATTACTATCTATGCTATAATTAACTTTTATATCTGTTACAAATTTATCATTCACTAGTCCACTTAGATTACTTGCATCTACATAATATTTATCTCTATATGTAATATTTCCTGATAAATCTACTTTTTCATTAAATGTATATGTGGCATTAATAGAAGAAGTTATTTTAGATACATAAGGAATTCTCTTCCCTTCATAAGTCCCTTCTGTTACCTTCGCATCAATATAAGCAATACTTTCAGATAATTCAAGTTTTTTAATATTTTGACTTATACTCAATTCTCCTCCAATACGTTTACTTGCATCAATGTTATAAAATTTAGCATTCAAGCTACTTCCTTCTTTTCTTATTTCATTCTCTTTTTCTGTATAATATACAGCTCCTTTTACTAAAGAATTTATAATATAATCTTGAAATCCTATTTCATAAGTCATAAACTCTTCATCTTGAAGATTATTTAATTCCCCTTCTCCATTAGTCAAATTAATATATTGTCTTGGGTCTGGGAAAGTATACCCACTTTCAAACTTCCCATATAATTTCCCACTATCTGAATAAAGATAGTTTAGCCCCATTGAATAAGCACTATTACTTGAAGTTTTATCCATATCTGAAGGAGTTTTTGTTCCATATTTTTGATCTTTCATTTCATAATCAGATTTCTCATATCTATATCCTGTTATTAACTCTAATTTATTCATATCATATCTATTATTCAAGAATACACTATTCGTCATTTTAGAAATATCATAAAATGCACCATTTCCTAGTTTTGTATCTCTTACAATATTATTAAATGTATAATCGTATCCTGCTGTTAAAGTTCCTTTTGAATATTCATAATTTAATTTTGGCTTAAATGCAATTTTTGATTCGTCAAAATTTGTAATAGATGTACTTGTAGAACTTTCTGAAACACTATTATAATAAGAGCTTAATAGATTAAACTTTAAATTATCTTTCATATTATAATCATAAACCAGTGAATAACTATCTTTATCTGCTTGATAATCTGTTTCAGAAGTAGAAGCTCCATCTCTATCTTTATCTAATTGAGCTTGAGTCAAAACAGCTGGAGAACTATAATCATTTGTATATTTTGTATATTTAAAGTTTATTTTTTGATTATTGTCTATTTTATAATTTAAACTTATCCCATAGTTATCTTTATCATATTCTGAACCTTCTCTATAATTATCACTATTTCCATGCAGATAATCTAAACCGATTTGCAGATTATCAGTAACCTGTCCAATAACGTTGCCTTTGTAAGTATAAGAGTTATAAGAGCCAATTTCTGTTCCTATAGTTCCAGATATTTTTTTATCAGAACTAAAGCCATTTTTTGTTATTATATTTATTACTCCACCAGAAGTTCCACTTCCATAAACAACGGCTCCACCTCCAGAAATTATTTCTATTCTTTCTACAGTATTTATATTAATACTATCAAATGGGAAAACCCCATGTTCTGTATCTAATGAATTTAAACTTACTCCATCAACAAGTACTTGAACATTAGATCTTGTTCTACTCCCCTGACCTCTTAAATCTATAGTTGAACCTAGAACGGTATTTCCTGTCATATTTAAAGTTCCAACACTACTTAATACATCTACAACCGTTTTATAATTTTTTTTTGAAATGTCCTCAGAAGTTATAACAGTAACTGTACTTATAATATTTTGAGTTTTTTCCTCAAACCCAGTTGTAGAAATAACTGTTTCTTCTAAATTTACACTTGCATTTGACTCATAAAAATCATCTGCATATAGCATTGATGTAGCAATTAAAGCCATTAAAAACATTTTCTTTTTCATTTAAATCCTCCTAATTTTTCAATTTATAAATAAATTTAATTTTCCGTCTTCAGACTAATTCCTTCTACCCCTGCTTCTTTTAGTATAGACATTACTTTTATGATGTATCCATAGTCTAAAACTTCATCAGCAATTAAAATGATATTTTTATTATTACTTGCTTTTAACAAATCATTAATTTTTTGATTCAAATTATTTTCTACAACTTCTTGATTTTCTACAATTCCATTAGTAGTTATTCGAATATTTAATATTTTATTTGAATTTAATAGAACTTCTATTGTTTCAATAGCTGTATTTTTATTTTCAACGGTTGATTTAGGAACTTTTATATCCATTGAAGAAAACTTACTAAAATTTGTTGCAACCATAAAAAATATTAGAAGTAAAAACACTACGTCAATAAGTGGTGTTAAATCCATAGAGTGATATTTTCTAGGTTTATTTATGAATCTTCTAGAACTCATTTTCATCACTTCTTATATTATTCAAAAATTCAACTGTAATTTTTTCCATTTGTGTAATTAATTCATCACTTTTCTTTGTAAAATAATTTAAAAACACAGAAGTTGGCATAGCTACTGATAACCCTCCAGCTGTAGTAATAAGAGCTTTTGAAATTCCATCTGCTAGAAGTTTTGGGTCTCCAGTTCCAGCTACAGCTATAACATTGAACGCACCTATCATTCCTGTAACAGTTCCGAAGAGTCCAAGAAGAGGCGATATGTTACTAATGAGAGCTAAAAGCCATAGTTTATCTTCAAACTTAAGCATTTTGTTTAATGTATATTCCCTAGCTTTTTCCTCCAAGTGAAAATGATTCACTTTAGTATTTTTTTTAGTCTCCTCAGTCAAAATCCTGATTAAAGATTCTAAAGAATTTTTAGGAATTATGTTATTATTTTTATCTGCTATTATTAAATAATCAAAATTTTTCTTTAGTTTTTCATATTTAAAATAATAATAAGCCTTTTCTAAAATAACTCCTAAAGACACTATTGATGCAAAAAGGAGTAAATACATTATAAATCCTCCATTTTCAAAAATATACTTCATTCAATACCTCCATTTTTATATTTAATTTTGTTAATAATAAAGTTTGATAGGCGAAATACTTTTGTATTCTATAAAAACTTACATAAAAAGTCAAGAAATTTATTTTAAAATTAAATAGTTTGACTTGCTTCGGATTTTATGATACTAATTTTATTAAATAAATTTAAGGTTGTGGTGATTTTATGAAGTTTATAATTATGTCATTAATTTTTCATGTAATCCTTATTTGGGGATTTTCAAATTCTGAAAACAGAGAAATTATTGAACAAAAAAAAGAAATTATTAATGTGGAGTTCTTAAATGACAATATGGAAAAAGTTCAAAATCCTGTTGTTATTGAAAAAAGGATTAGTTTACCAAATAGGGAAATTGTTAAAAAAAATATAGTTGAACAAGTTTCTAATAATACTAGAACGAGTTCTCAGAGTGAAACTGAAAAGAGTTTAGAAAGTAATTTGGACACTAAGGTTTCTGAACAAAAAGAAAAAGAAATATCAAATCAAAATAATACAGAAACTACAGTAGCTGTAGTTGAAACAAAAAAAACGAACCTAACATCAGAAGTAACAGCTTCTTATGTTTCAAAAAATAATGAAAGTACTAAAAACAGCGACAGTATTAATACTGATTTTTCAAGTCAACAAAAAATATCAACTATCTCTAAAGAGTTAACATCAAGTAATTATATTGCCAAAAATCAGGATATTGAAGGTTTGAATTATAAAATTTTAGCTTCATCTGATCCAGATTATCCTATTCTTGCTAAGAAAGCAAACTATAAAAATACAGTTATAGTTAAAACACGATTTCTTGTAAATGGAGAAGGAAAAATTGAAGAAATAAAATTTTATGATGATGAAATAAAGTTTGGATTTCATGATGAAGTAGAAAAATCTTTAAAAAAATGGAAGTTTTCTCCTGTTAAACTAAATGGAGTAGCTGCAAAAATGTACTTTTACAAAACCTTTGTATTCAAGCTAAGTTATTAAACAATTAATTTTATAAAAATAATAAAATTGCATCTCTATAGTATGCTAAAAATTCTATAGTCTTATTACTATTTTTCTATCTTTTTAATTTTACATATGATAAAATAATTTTCGTAAAGTAATAACAATTATTTTATAAGCAGTTTGAAAATAATTACTTTAGTTTCAGAAAGTGGTGAAAATTATTATGAAAAAAATAGTTTATTTTAAAAAAATAGAAGAAATAACTCCAAAATCAGAGTATACTAGCTTGATAACAAATATTTTTGGTAGAAGATTAGATGTATATTCAGAAGAAGGCTCTATTTATGTTTTAACAGATCCTAAACTAGCTTATTTAACTCAAAATATTAATGAAATTATGGAATTAGAAATGAATAATATAATTTTCAAACATATTAGTTGTAAGGAAGTTCAAATAGATAAAGAAATCAAAAAAGAGAGAAAAATTGAGTTAGAGAATTTTGAAGAGAGTGTTAAACATCAAAAAAACTCTATTATCGAAGATAAAATTGAAAATTCTAATAAAAAAATAGAAGAAATAATCGAGGTAGAAGATACTGAAGAAATTATAAAACATCAAAAAACTTCTGCTATTAAGGATAAAATTAAGAAGGAAGATGTTAAAGAAACTATAACATCTGATACTCTCCCAATTATTGAAGATAAAAAAGAAAAATTAGATTTAAAAATAGCCGAAGATGCAAAAGCAATAAAACTAGCTAAAAGAAGAGAAAGAGAGAAAAAAGAAGAATTGTTGGAAAATCTTGAATATAAAAAGCCAGAAAAAAATTTTGGAATAAAAGAAACTTTTGCAGTTCTTTTTACTATTTTATTTGCTTTAGTAAATGTATATTTATGGATGCTAATTAATGCAAGAAACAAATAGTTTAATATTTTTACAAGACCACTTCAATCAAAATGAGGTGGTTTTTTAGTTCTTAATTTTATATAATAAATTATTTCTATAAACCAAAACCTTAAGGAGGAAAATTATAATGTATAGTTTTAAAAATGATTATAGCGAAGGGGTACATCCTAGAATATTAATGGCTCTGTCAGAAACAAATTTTGACCAATGTGATGGATATGGAGAGGATAAATATACAAAAGACTCTATAGAATTATTGAAAAAGAGAATAAAAAGAGATGATATAGATATCCATTTACTTGTAGGTGGAACTCAAACGAATTTGATAGCTATTTCAGCTTTCTTAAGACCACATGAAGCAGTAATTTCAGCAAATACAGGACACATTCTTGTACACGAAACAGGCGCAATAGAAGCAACAGGGCACAAAGTAATCTCTGTAGATGTAAATGATGGTAAACTCAACGTAAGTCATATAAAATCTGTTGTAGATATTCATAATGATGAACATATGGTTAAACCCAGATTGGTTTATATTTCAAACTCCACAGAAATAGGTTCCATATATAAAAAAAGAGAAATTGAAGAAATTAGTAGCTATTGTAAAGAAAATAATTTAATTTTATTTGTAGATGGAGCAAGATTAGGCTCTGCCTTATGTTCTCACGAAAATGATTTAGAGTTATCAGATTTAGGAAATTTGGTAGACGCATTCTATATAGGTGGAACAAAGAACGGAGCTTTATTTGGAGAAGCTTTGGTAATTTGTAATGATTCATTAAAGCAAGATTTTAGATTTCACATTAAGCAAAAAGGTGGATTACTGGCAAAAGGGAGAGCTTTAGGAATTCAATTCTATGAACTTTTCAAAGATAATCTTTATTTTGAACTAGCAACCCATGCGAATAATATGGCTAAGGTACTTCATGAAAACATTAGTCTTATGGGCTTCAAATTTTTAACCGATTCTCCTTCTAATCAATTATTTCCAATTATGCCGAATAAAATTTTGGAAAAACTTCAGAAGAATTATTCATTTTTTATTTGGGAAAAAATTGATGATGAGCATTCTGCAATTAGATTAGTTACTTCTTGGGCTACAAAAGAAGGGAAAGTTACTGAATTTATAAATGAATTAAAATTACTTGTTAAAGAATTTAACTAATAGAGATAATTAATTACTTTGAAAGTTTATTATGACTTTAAATAAAGGAAATATTTAATACCTTGGTAATTTGTAAGTAGTGTACTTATTAAATATTAAACTTTTGGTGGGATTATAATGAAAAATAAAATGTATATAGATAAGAAAATAATATTTATTGGACTCATTTGTATAATAGCTATATATTTTTACTTTATAAGCAATGTTATTATTAAAAAAATAGCAGTTGAGGAATCACATAGATTGCATAATCTATTAAGTCTTCTGAATATATTAAAACTTTCACTTCATTTTTTATTAATATTTTATGTAATACATTTACTACACAAAGAAAAACTTAATAATCAAGAGCATAATCATTTATTAGTTGAAATTGAGAATAACAACATGGAATTAGAGCACAAAATACTACAAAGAACAAGTGAGTTAAAAATTGCAAATGATGTTTTACTAAAAGAGAAAAAAAATTTAGAGGATTTATTAGATTCTTCTCCTGTAGGAGTTGCTCTTATTGTTGATAATATCGTTATTTATGCCAATTCAGCACTTAAAAACATGGTTGATATCAAAATAAATGCTAATACAGAAAATATATATATAGATATAAATGAAAGAAATGAAATAATAAATGAAGTTTATAAAAATAAATTTATTAAAAATCGAGAAATGTCTTTATATAATTCTAATAAAGAGATAAGAAAAGTATTATTGTCAGGAACTTTCTTAGATTTTAATGGACAAAATGGATTTTTAAGCTGGTTTATTGATGTAACAGACATAAGAAACTATGAAAAAGAGCTTATAAAAGCTAAAGAGATGGCAGAAGAAGGAACTCGTATTAAGTCGGATTTTTTAGCAAATATGAGCCATGAAATAAGAACACCTATGAATGGAATTATAGGTTTTACTGAGCTACTAGAAAGTAATGGCCTCTCAGAAAAACAATTAGACTATGTTTACAAAATAAAAAAATCCGTAAAAACTTTATTAGAAATAATAAATGATATTTTAGATTTCTCAAAAATAGAAGCTAATAGACTTAATATTGAATTTATTGAATTTGACTTGGAAGAAATATTAAGAAATATATCTAGGGTTAATAGTATAAAGGCATTTGATAAAGGAATTGAACTAATAATTGATGAGGATACTAAAATTCTTAGTACTTTTGTTGGAGACTCTTTGAGACTTTATCAAATATTAAACAATCTCGTAGATAATGCCATTAAATATACAGAAGAAGGTCATGTTACATTAAAAGTTGTACTAGAAGATACCAAGGAAAATTTTAAGAGGATATATTTTTCTATTACAGATACTGGAATTGGAATTTCTAAAGAAACACAGTACAAATTATTTGACGCTTTTGTTCAAGGAGATGGGTCTACTACACGAAAATACGGTGGAACTGGACTTGGACTAGCTATTTCACAAAAATTAGTAAAAATGATGGGTGGAGAAATAAAAATTAATAGCTCTCCAAAAAATGGCTCAACTTTTTCTTTTGATCTTATCCTTGAAAATGGAAGAAGAAAAAAAGATGACAAGCCAAAAGAAATGAAAAGTATTAGAAACTTAAAAGCTCTAATTATAGAGTCAAATCAAAGTGTCCGAACTGTTATTAAAAACTACTTGGATACTTTTCAAATACATTATGAAGAAGAATCTTCAGGAATAAAAGCTGTTGAAACAATTGATGATACTTTTGATTTTGTTATTATAGACTATAAATTATCTGTTCTTAATGGAATTGATATTTGGAAAAAAATAAAAAATAAAATGTATCCTAAAACTCCTAAAGCCTTATTCTTAATATCACCTAATTCTAGAGAGCTTATAGAAAAAATAGAAGAAGAGGGTATAAATGAAATAATTATGAAACCTATTTTATACTCTGAATTTTATAACCATATTAAAAATATTTATGAAAACCCCATAAAAAAATCCTTGAATTTTCATAATAAAACAGTTGATTTATCCACAATAAGTGGTTCTCATATTCTTATAGTTGAAGACAATGAGATAAATAGAGAGATTTTAAGAGGTAGCTTAGAATATGAAGGATTTATTGTAGAATTAGCTGAAGATAGTACCACTGCAATGAAAAAACTATATGAGCACAACTTTGACCTTTTGATAGTAGATTTACAAATTCCTCTTATAGAAAATAATGATTTTTTAGTAGAAACAAGAAAAGTTTTGAAATTTAATGAATTACCTATAATTGCAATAGGATCAACACCTATATCTAGTACTAGAGAAAAAGCACGTGAAATAGGAATAAACGATTATTTATCAAAACCTATTAATGCTGATAACTTGTACGAAATTTTGTTAAAATGGATTAAACCTATAAAAAAAGAAACTAATAAATTTAATTCAAATTTATCAGAAAAAGATAAAAACATTACTAAAAATATTCTTAATAAAGAACAACTTTTAAATAAGTTATTAGAATTAAGCCTACATATTGAAGAGTTTGATATACTTTCCAAGAGTGTTTTTAGAGAAATAAAAGAAACCTTAATATTTATGAAATACGAAAAAGAAGTTTTAGAGATAGAAAGTTTTCTAGAAAGATATGAATTCGATAATGCTAAAGATATTTGTGACAGAATTATTGAACAAATTAAAGGATAATTAAGAAAGCACAGAGTTATTTCTGTGCTTTTAAATTTATATTCAAAGTTAATATGACATTATCATTAATATAAGAGATTTGCACAATAGAGTATTTTGTTTGTTTAGGAAAGACACTATAACACCACTATTCATTTTTACAACATCCTTTATTTATAAAAATTAAAAAAACTTGTGCAAAATACCAATTACCAAATTACCACCATTACTAAAATTAATCAAATATATTTAAATCATAAAAAATATACACTGTATAAATGATAATTGTTTTTAATTTTTATAAAAATTAATATTTTATAAAGCCCTTGTAAATACAGCATTCTCAGCAAACTATCTACAGAATCAATCAATTAATTTCATACTATATATTTTACTTATGATTATTTGTGTGTTAAATTCTTAATATAGAGTTATTGTGGGGATAAGTCTTAAACTTAATTGTAATTGAAAGGAGTTTTATGAAAAAAGTAATTTCAAGTAAAGTATTACTAATGTTTTTATTCACACTATTATTTAGCTTTAACATCTTCGCAGAAGAGGCTGTTCCATCACCAATTAATACAGGTGATACAGCATGGATATTGATGTCAAGCGCCATGGTTTTATTAATGACTATGCCAGCTTTAGGATTATTTTATGGAGGTATGGTAAGAAAGAAAAATATCTTATCAACTTTTTATTACAGTTTTGGTGCAGCTATCATTGTTAGTATCTTATGGGTAGTATGTTTATACAGTCTTTCTTTTGGGGGAGCAGATATTAAAAGTATTATCGGTAATTTAGATAAAGTTATGTTAAAAGGTGTAGAGATGACAAGCATATATCCTACTGCGCCTTCTATTCCAGAAATAGTGTTTTCATTTTTCCAACTTACTTTTGCAATAATTACAGTTGCACTTATTTCAGGTGCTTTAGTAGAAAGAATGCGTTTCTCGGCTTGGTTAATCTTTGCAGCAGTATGGTCAATAGTAGTTTATGCCCCATTAGCACATATGGTATGGAATCCTGATGGTGTATTATTCAAACTAGGAGCCCTTGATTTTGCGGGAGGACTTGTAGTACATATTTCATCTGGAGTATCTGCTCTTGTAGCCTGTATAATGCTAGGAGAAAGAGTGAGATATAAAAAAGAAGCTATGATGCCAAGTAATATTCCCTTTGTTTTTATAGGAGCTTCACTTTTATGGTTTGGTTGGTTTGGATTCAATGGAGGAAGTGCATTAGGTGCTAATGCTCTTGCAGGAAGTGCTGTACTTGTTACAAATACATGTGCTGCAGTAGCTGCTCTAACTTGGATGTTAATAGAATGGAAAGCTCATGGAAAACCATCAATTATAGGAGCAGCTTCTGGATTAGTTGCAGGTCTTGTTGCGATTACTCCTGCTGCAGGTTTTGTTGACGTTAATGCTGCAGTTCTTATGGGAATAGTTGTTAGCTTTTTATGTTACTTCTTTGTTGTAAAAGTTAAAAAACATTTTAACTATGATGACTCATTAGATGCTTTTGGTATTCATGGTGTAGGTGGAACTTGGGGAGCTATAGCAACTGGTTTATTTGCTAATCCAAAAGTTAATGCTCTTGGAACTGGTTTATTCTATGGGAATCCAAAGCAATTATGGATTCAACTAATCTCCGTAGGAGTAGGTTATGCTGTTGCAATAATTGGTACAGTAGTAGTAATTTCTATTCTAAAGAAATTAACAAAAGTTAGAGTTGAACCACAAGAAGAAATTAATGGACTTGACTTAGTTCTTCACGGTGAAAGAGTAAGCGAATAAAAGTTAGAATATGAATCTTAGGAGGTTAATTAATGACAAAGGTAGAAGCAATCATTAGACCAGATAAATTGGAAGCAATTATAGAAGAGCTAGAAAAAATAGGTCATTCAGGAATAACAAAAACTGAGGTAGAAGGACATGGAAAACAAAAAGGGATTACAGAACAATTTAGAGGAAAAGAATATAGACTTACTTTTATTCCAAAAGTTAAAGTTGAAATTGTTATTAAAGACTCTGATGTTGAAAAAACAATAGATGCAATAGTTAAAATTGCATACACTGGTCAAATCGGAGATGGGAAAATATTTGTTTCTGATATAAAAGATGTTGTTAGAGTAAGAACAAAAGAAAGAGGCGAAACAGCTTTATAAAAAATTCTTTATCTTACTAAGCTGAAAAATTTAAAAATTTGGGCTGCTACAAGAAGTTCTCTTGCTATCAGCCCAGTTTTACAATATATAGTTCACTTTTTACAACAAATTATAAGAATCTAAAGGAGGAAAATTTTGAAAGAATGTAGTGATTATAAAGAATTTGGTTTAGAAAAAATTTATGGGATGTATAGCTTTGGAGATAGAAAATTAAAAGCAAGTATTCCTAAAACAATATACAAAGAATTTAAAAGAGTACAAGCAGGAGAAATTGATTTAACTCTTAATGTTGCTGACGTAATTGCTAATGCAATCAAAGATTGGGCTATTGCCAATGGAGCAACTCATTTTACTCACTGGTTTCAACCATTAACTGGATTAACAGCTGAAAAGCATGATTCTTTTATTAATCCAACAAGTGATGGTGGAGTGGTTATAGAGTTTTCTGGAAAAGAGCTTATAAAAGGTGAACCTGATGCTTCATCATTCCCCAATGGTGGATTAAGAGATACTTATGAAGCTAGAGGATATACTGCATGGGATACAACATCACCTTGTTTCTTAAAAACTGATAATACAGGTTCAATTACATTATATATTCCTACAGCTTTCGTTTCATATACAGGGGAAGCTTTAGATAAAAAAGTTCCTTTATTAAGAGCTATGAAAGCCCTTGATACAGAAGCTATGAGAGTTTTAAAAGCATTGGGAAATAACTCTTCTAAAACAGTAATAACAACAGTTGGGGCAGAGCAAGAATATTTCTTAGTAGATAAAGAATACTATGAACAAAGATCTGACTTAATGCTTGCAGGAAGAACTGTTTTAGGAGTAGTTCCATCTAAAGGACAAGAGCTTAGCGATCATTACTTTGGGAAAATTAAAGAAAGAGTATCTGCTTTCATGAAAGAGTTAGATTTTGAATTATGGAAACTTGCTGTTCCTTCAAAAACTAAACATCTTGAAGTAGCACCAAATCAATTTGAAATTGCTGTAGTTTTCTCTCAAGTTAATCAAGCAACTGACCAAAACCAATTAGTAATGGAAACTATCGAAAGAGTCGCGAATAGACATAAATTAGCTGCTTTATTAGCTGAAAAACCCTTTGCAGGAGTAAATGGATCTGGAAAACATAATAACTGGTCAATGGCTACTGATGATGGAATGAACTTACTTGAACCTGGAGATAATCCAAAAGATAATGCACAGTTCTTAGTATTCTTAACAGCTGTAATCGAAGCAGTAGACAGATACCAAGAGTTATTAAGAATGTCAGCAGCAAAAGCTGGAAATGACCATAGACTTGGGGGACATGAAGCTCCACCAGCAATCATTTCTATATTCTTAGGAGACCAATTGTCAGATATTCTAGATGCACTGGCTGATGGGGTAGAAGGAATCAACAAACCTAAAGAATTTATCGAAATTGGTGTAGATTCTTTACCAAAACTTCCTAAAGACATGACAGATAGAAACAGAACATCACCATTTGCTTTCACAGGAAACAAATTTGAATTTAGAATGGTTGGTTCATCAGCTTCAATTGCAGGACCTAATGTTGCATTAAATACTGCAGTTGCACAAGTACTTAGCGAGTTTGCAAAAAAATTAGAGAGTTCTTCTGATTTGAATAAAACAATTACAGAAATAATCACTAAGTCATATAAAAAACATAAAAGAATTGTATTTAATGGAAATGGATATGCTGAAGCTTGGGTAAAAGAAGCTAAAAAAAGAGGACTTTCAGATTTAAAAGATACAGTTTCTACTTTACCTGCATTAATAAGTGATGAATCTATTGAGCTATTTGACAAACAAAAAGTAATGACAAAAGAAGAATTACAATCAAGATTTACTATTTATTCTGAAACTTATGCTAAAGAAATAAATATTGAAGCTAACGTAATGATTCAAATGTGTAGATCTCAAATTTTCCCAGCATCTAATGAACATGCATTAAATTTAGCTAAATCAATTAATCAATGTAAAGAAGCTATTGCAGAAAGTGAAGCTTTATTGTTACCTCAAAAAAGAAATCTTAAAATAATTTTAGAGAATTTAAAAGGTTTAAAACAAAAAGAGCTAGAATTGGAAAAAATCTTAGATGATGCTTCAAATATAGCAGATTCTTATGATAAAGCTAAGTTTTATAAGGATAAAGTAGTTTCAAAAATGAAAGAATTAAGAATTTTCGCAGATGAACTTGAAAGATTAGTTGATAAAAAAGCTTGGCCTTTCCCTACATACGAAGATTTACTATTTAGATTATAAAATAACAAAAAGCAAGCTTTAAAAAGCTTGCTTTTCTTAATTTAGAACTCACTAAGTTCAGTTACTAAAAAATAAAATTCTATTTTACTTCTACCATCCAACCTTCAGGAGCTTCTACTTCACCAAACTGAATACCACAAAGCGTTTCATAAAGTTTTCTAGTAACAGGTCCAACTTCTGTTTCACTATAAAATACATGTAATTTACCTTTGTAATCAATCCCACTAATTGGAGTAATAACTGCTGCAGTTCCGCAAGCACCAGCTTCAGCAAATCTGTCTAAATTATCTATAGGAACATCTCCTTCTTCAATCTCCATATTAAGATATTCTTTTGCTACATGCATTAATGAATATTTTGTAATACTTGGTAAAATTGATGGTGATTTTGGAGTAACAAATTTATTATCCTTTGTAATTCCAAAGAAATTAGCAGCTCCAACTTCTTCAATTTTACTATGAGTTGCTGGGTCAAGATAAATACAATCTGCAAAACCTTGTTTTACTGCCATTTCATGCGATCTAAGGCTTGCCGCATAGTTTCCACCTACTTTTACATCCCCAGTTCCCCAAGGTGCAGCTCTATCATAATCAGATACGATAAAGTTTACAGGAGTCATTCCGTTTTTAAAATAAGCTCCTACAGGTATACAGAAAACTCCAAAGATATATTCTGGTGCAGGTTTAACTCCAATATTATCTCCAACACCAATTACATAAGGTCTAATATAAAGAGTTGCTCCTTTTCCATAAGGAGGTACAAAGTGCTCATTTGCTCTTACAACTTGAATACAAGCATCAATAAATTTTTCTTCAGGAATTTCAGGCATTAATACTCTTCTGCAACTATTATTGATACGTTTAGCATTTTGGTCAGGTCTAAAGATTTGTATTTTATTATCTTTAGTTCTATAAGCTTTTAGCCCTTCAAAACATTGTTGTCCATAATGTAGTGCAGGAGAACCTTCACTTATAGTTATAGTGTTATCTTGTGTTAATTTCCCGTCATCCCATTTCCCATCTTTCCAGATTGAGATATAACGATAATCGGTTTTTATATAACTAAATCCTAAATTATCCCAATCAATATTAACATTGTTTTTCATAAAAATCCCCCTTTAATCTTTATAATTATTTAAATTTTTAATAAAACTTGAGGAGCTAAATATAGCTCTTATATATTAAATAATATGCTTTATACTTATAGTATATAGAATAACAAAAAAATAAAAAACATACAATACATTAATTGTATTGAAAACAATTAATTATTAAAGGATTATATTAAACATACATTTATATAAAAGTGTACTATTTTTACAGTACTATTTTTATGAAAATTTTTATATAGGCATTAGAAAGCTTGAAATATAAAAACTCTACTCCTTCACCTTGCTAATTTATAAAACACTGTGTAGCTTTATTTATTACGAGAATATTTTTTACAATTTAAATTAATTTTTCTCAAGTCTAATATATTTAAAAGTTACTGATATATCATTTTTAGTATAAATATTAGAATCATATTCCACTATTTCCATATGTGAACGCTCACTTTTGCTTGAGTTTTCATTCAAAACCATTTCGTCAGTAACATCTTCTGGCACATCTGTAATAAGAAATATTTCATCCTCTTCATTATCTTTCATAATAACAGATCTAATTTTTCCCACAAAAATCACTCCTTATCCAATTATCTTTTTTCTAAATAATCTATCTCTAATATCGTAAGTTTCAAAATCTAGTTGTCTCATTAAAAATTTGTCATGACTAACTAAAATAACAGCTCCATCATAAGCTAAAAGCATACTTGCAATAGTTGTTCTCGAATAATCATCCATATAAGTAGACGGTTCATCAATAATTAATAAATCTGTATCTGATAAAATATTTGCAAATATCTCTAATCTTTTCTTTTCACCGCCAGAAAGCATAAAAATTCTCTTATCCCTAAATTCTTTTTCATGATTAAACAAAGAATCTATTGCAGTTTCAATAAAATCTGGTGAAAGTCCTATTTTTTCACTTAGATAATCAAATACAGAAATTTTTTCATTTTCAAAATATGTTTCTTGCGCAATATAAGTTATCTTAGCAGTTTCATTTATAAAAACTTCTCCTGATGTTGGTTCTTCTTGTCCAAGCATAATCCTTAAAAGTGTTGATTTTCCTGACCCATTTTCTCCAACAATACAAATTTTAGAATCACTATGTATTGCTAAATTAACATCTTTATACAAAGCTTTATCTTCAAATATCTTAGAAACATTCGAAAGTTTTAGAATATCCCCTTCAACTTCTCTTGATTTAATAAAAACTTCTTCTGGAGGTGCTACATATTCATACTTGTAATCTGGAGAAAGTACAATTTTTTCATCTTCTAATTTTTCTAATTCTCTTTCCATTCTTCTAAGAATAACGGCTTGTGCATGTTTATCAAAAGCTTTTTCAATAAGAATAGATTTTTTTTCATAAGCAATAATAGTATCCTCTATAGATTCATCTTTACTTTTGTTAATTCTTCTATCTTCCAAGGCTTTTGCTTTTTTTTCTTTCAAGTATGTATTGTAATCACATTCATAAAAATTTACAGAATAATTATTTATATTTAATATTTTATTAGCAAAATTTCTTATAAAATCAGTATTATGAGATATTATAATGAATCCTTTATCACTTTTATTAATAAAGTTAGTTAACCAAGCTGTTTTCTTTTGGTCGAAAAATGAAAGAGGTTCATCTAAGATTACAAGATTACTTTGACTAAAAAGAGTTATAGCAAGTCTAATATATTGTTTTTCTCCCCCGCTTAACTCTGAAAATTTTCTTTGAAGTTTATCAGAAAATCCAAATACTTCGCTAAATTCAGCTTGAATATGCATGTAAGAATATCCACCTAAGCTTTCAAATTCATCATTTAATAGCGCATATTTTTCCATTAATGCTTCCATATCAATATCTGAATCTGAAAACTTGCTCCCTACCTCTTCCAGTTCAGCTTGTATTCTTATAACTTTTTCAAAGGGAATATCTAAAAGTTCTTCTACCTTTTTTTCCATATCAATTTTTCCAAATTGATCAAAATAAGAGATAGTTACCCCCTCTTCCATTATTATTTCTCCATCATCTGTAATTTCTTCTTCTAAGATAATCTTCAAAAGTGTCGATTTCCCGACTCCATTATTTCCTAAAAGTGCAATTTTATCTTTTGAACTAATTGTGAAATTAACATTATCATATAATTTTTGTGTTAAATAAAACTTTGATACATTTTTCAATTCAATAATATCCATTTAATCTCCTTTAAAACTTTTTTATATTATAATAAAGCTTTCATAGCGTTATAAAGTAGTCTTTCCAATAAAAAAGCCAAACATGGTCTGGCATTTTTGTTGCTCATATTTTTTTAATATTCTATAATTACAAATATTTACTTTAAACTTTGAATACAAAATTATTTTTTTATTTGTTAATTGAAATTACATTGTATTCTAAAAACAATTGACATGAAAGCTCTACCTTGAGTTTCAAGGAACTTACACGACTTGTCTTATAACTTAGCGTAACTTTAATTACTAAACATTAGATATTATACCTTTTTTGTCCATTTAAATCAAAGGATATTTTTGACCCCAAAAGGAGTTTCTATTTTCTATATTCATTTAACAAATCTTCCAATTCTTTTTTCAATTCTTCTCGAAGCTCTATTGGTTCTATAATAACAGCATCTTTAAAAAACTGCCTAAAATAAAGCTTCGCATTTTCATTACTAGCTTCAAAAATAAAAAAATCTTTTTCTTTTTTCAAAAGTTTTGGTCTATAGTTAGTCAATGACTTTAAAAGTTTTTCGCCATTTTCTGTAAGCTGAACTTTCACTTTATTCCCATCAGCTAAAAACGGGTCGAAATTCTTTCTAATATTTTCTACATATTTTCTATCTTTTCCTGGAATCTTATCATTCAAAACTCCGATTACTTGAAGTTCTTTAAGTTTAAAGTTTTTATATTCCTTCATTTCCTCCACATAAGAAAATAGAAAATTTTCATCTCCCTGCTCATCTCTTTTTATAAAAAATGGCTCTACAGTATATAGGTTCCCATCAAATCTAATTTTCATTCTATTCTTATTCTTAATAGCTTCCATAATAGATTTAACTATATCTTCAAAGATAAAAAGTTCTCGCTCATATTTATATTTAGAAGTATAAAACTTAAAAAGTTCTCTAAAAAATTCTGCTTCTACCTCAATCTTATTCTCTCTCAAAATATCATAATAAATATCCTTATTATTAACATTAAGGTCAAATTGAACCATTTTAGTCAATGCTCTTCCTTGAACTAGAAGTAAAGCTTCTGTATCATACTCTCTTTTAAATTTAAATTTATCTAAAATATAATTACAAAGTTTATTATTATTAACTCCAAAATCTTCCATATCATTTCGCATAATTCTGTAAATATCTTCTGGAACTGTAACTCTTACCTTTTTCATTGTCTCACCCTACTATGACTATAATAACTATTATACATTCCATATATTAGAGTGTCAAGTTTCTTATATTTTTATAATTTTAAAAGAGAGGTTTATCACCTCTCAAATTCTGTTATTTTATAATTTTTTTAGCTCTTTTTAGAACTTCATCAGGAATTTTTATTCCTAGGGCTTCTGCTGTTTTTTGATTAACCATTAAATCTGTTTTTTCTAAAGTTTTAATTGAAATGTCACTTGGTTTTTCACCTTTTAAAACTCTTACTGCTACCTCTCCTGTTTGATAACCTAATTTGTAATAATCTATTGTTTCTGTAGCCAAAGCTCCTTGATTCACTTGATCCTCAATACAACCAATCAGAGGAATTTTGTTTTCCATAGCTTTTTTTACTACTAGTGGAGTTGCTGAAACTATTAGATTATCAGTTGGAGTATACAAAACGTCTACTTCTTTTAAAAGGCTGTCTAGTACTTGTGCCAAATCATTTACTGAAGTTACTCCTTTGATTACTAGCTCTAATCCGTATTTTTGAGCGATAACTTTTGCCTGAGCTACCTGTACTTCTGAGTTTAACTCCGAAGTATTATAAACTATTCCTACTTTTTTACTTTCAGGCAAAAGCTCTCTAATTAGAGCAAATTGCTTATCTATTGGTGTCGCATCACTAGTTCCTGTTACATTTGTTTCAGACTTTTCTAATGACTTAGCAAGTCCAGCTTGAATAGGATCAGTTACTGCGGTGATAAGTACTGGTATTTCTTTAGTTGCATTATACGCTGCTTGTGCTGTTGGAGTCGCTATAGCTAAAATCAAATCTTTACTGTCACTTACAAAGCTTTCAGCAATTGACTGGGCTACCGCTTGATCTCCTTGTGCATTTTGATATTCGATTTTTAAATTTTCTCCATCTTTATATCCAGCATCTTCTAAAGCTTTTAAAAATCCATTTCTTGCTCCATCAAGGGCAGGATGCTCTACAATTTGTGTTATCCCTATTTTTTTTATACTTTCTTGTTTTCCACAAGCCATTATCATTAATCCTAAAGTAATTATCGTTATTATTTTTTTCATACTTATCAGCTCCTTCTTTTCATAGGTAAATTCTATCAAAATTCAGAAGTTTTTTTTAGATAACAGATAAAATAACTTTTTGTTCGTATTTTTTTCAATACTTCTAGTAAAATCAATAATTTTTTTCGATATTTTAGATTTTTTTGTAGGATATGACTAATCAAGCATAATTTTTTATTGTTAGCATTTCTCAACTTACAAAAAAAAGAGAGAACAAGTCTCTCTAATTATCTATGTTAATATTCTTTTTCATTTTAACTTTTCCACCAAGATTTTCGTTACTAGCTTCTTTTAGAAGTCTATATATAACATCTTCTTTTAACTGACTAGCAAGAACAGAGGGTGTCCTTTTCTTACTATCCTTAACATCTAAATTAGCTCCAGAATCTATAAGTAATTGAACTAATTCAATATCACTTGTTTTTATAGCCAAGTGTAAGGCAGTATCTCCTTCTTCATTTTCTACATCAATATCAGGTACATAAGCCAACAGAATCTCTAGAAGTTCAAAATCCTCATTCTTAACTGCATAATGAAGCGGTGTATCTCCTTCTTCATTAACAATCTCTAAATCAAATGATTCAATTTCCTCTCTAATAGCATGGTAATCACCATTTTCAATCAACTCAAAAATTTCCATTTCATCCTCCAAATTTTAATTGCAAACTAAAATATTTATTTCATACAAATATAACCTAAAAATTCTTGGAATTCAAGTTTTTGAGTTTATATTCTGTACTTCTGAGGATTTTATTATTTTTTAAAAATTTTGTCAATAAATTTTATACTTTAAATATCAAAATATCAATAAGCATTTCTTCTTCTCCAAAACCACTCTTTATTTTAAACTCTGTATCCAATAATTCAGATAACAAAAACTTAAGTTTTGGCAAATCAAAATATTTTAAATTTTCCATAGTTTTAAAAACTCTATAAGGATGTTTGCCTATAAAATATTCACTATTCTCATCAAACTTTACTTTAAATTGATTATAATTATTTGTATTTATTAGTTTCCCTTCATTAATTAAAAGAGATAATTTTAAAAGCTCTTTCAATTCTTGACCTAACCAGAATAACAGTAACTGCCCATTTTTTTCTTTTTTTAAGTACTCTATTACAGATTTTTTATTTCCTTTAAGTAACTTATCTACTTGATCAAAAAGATTATATTCAACTTTTACTGAAATTATTTTTTTAGCTTCATTTATGTTAAATTCTTTTTTATAAAAAAAGTTTTTTAGTTTTTCCATTTCATTTTTCAGCTTAATTATATTATCTCCTATCATTTCTAGGAGCTCCAAAGCTGTCTTGTTATCCACTTGCATTTCACTTTTTATATACTCTACAAGCTCTTTTCCATTTTTCTTTACTTCTATAGTTTCGTAAAGTTCACCAGTAGTTTTTATCAGTTCTATTGTTTTTTTATTAAGACCTTTTTCATCTGTTTCAATTGAAATTACTAACTCTTTACTAGATAAATCTAAATTTTTTATCGCTTTTAATAAATCTTCTACCTTCTTTATACTCTCTGCTCTTTTCAAAATAAGCAGTTCTTGCCCACCAAATATACTATTAGTAGAAGCCTGTTGTAAGAATAATTGGTCTTCTCCTAATAAGGCATCAAAATATTTCTCCTGTAAACTAGGATTTTTCTCTTTAATTTCTTTTATTATTTTATTTACTTTTAACTCTCTACTTTGGTCTCCTGCGATTACATATAGCATTTTTCTCCAACTTTCTCTTGTACATTTTTTCAATACAAAAGGCAACTTTCGTTGCCTTAGTTACTTTTAGTTTTTTCTTCTTTTAAAAGTTCTTTAACTTGTTTGTTAATAGCTCTTCTTTCTTTTGAAAATTCAGCTTTTCTGATAATGTAGTCATCTACTCTTTCTTCATAATCAGATTTCATATTATCAATAATTTCAGTAATTTCTTCTATTGTCATATCATTTTGAATATATGTCAAAAGATTTTCTAATAAATCTACTCTTTTTTGATTATCTCTAATTTTTGTATCTACATCTACCATTTCTCTTTTTAATTTATTTTTTCTTCTCATATCTCTAACTATTTGTAGTACGTTACTTCTACTCATTATAATCACTCCTATAGTTATATTTTCTTTATTATAACACTAAATTTTTCTTTTTTCCAGTAAATTTTAAAGAAGATAAAATTCATATTATGAACTCTATCTTCTCCAAATTTCTAACTAATATTTTTTATTGCAAAGTCTATTTCACAAATTTTGCTCTTTTTGATAATTCATCTGATATTTTAATACCTAATGTTCCTGCTACTGTTTCATTTATTAATAAATCTGTATCTTTTACTGTTTCAAAAGGCATATCAGCAATTTTTGTTTTTCCTTCAAGATATTTAATTATCATATCTGCAGTTTGAACACCGATTTTATATTGATTTATACCTTCAGTTGCCAATGCACCTTGTTGCACATAATCAGTAACTGATCCAATAACAGGTTTATTTCTTTCATTTGCTTTTTTAACTATAACTGGATAACTTGATGCCAACATATTATCCACTGGTGTATATAAGAAATCAATATCATCTAAAATTACATCTAAAGCTGGAGCTATATCATTAACTGTATTTACCCCTTTTGCTATTACTTCAAATCCATTTTTTTCTCCAAGTGCTTTTACTGCTTGGACTTGTGCTTCTGAATTTGCTTCTCCAATATTATAAACTATTCCTATTTTTTTAAAATCGCCTAATAACTCTTTAGCCAAATTAATTTGAGCTTCTATTGGTGTTGCGTCACTAGTTCCTGTAATATTTAATCCTTTCAATCCTGCTGCTACTGGATCTGTTACTGCTGAATAAAATATTGGCTTATCTTTAGTTGCATTTAATGCAGCTTGAGCTGACGGTGTTGTTATTGCTACAATTATATCTTCTTTTGCTGCAAAGTCTTTAGCAATCAAATCTGCATTTGTCATTTCCCCCTGTGCATTTTGAAAATTGATTACTATTTTTTCTCCATCTTTGTATCCTTTTTCTGCCAATCTATCGATTATTCCCTGTTTAATTTGGTCTAAAGAAGGATGTTCCACTATCTGTGTTAATCCTATTTTTATAGGCTTAACAGCTTCCTCTTTTTTCCCACATGCTACCATAACCATTAAACCTAACATTATTAGCAATACTTTTTTCATAATAACCTCCACTTGTTTTTATTTTTTTAAATTCATTTTAATTACCAAATAAAAAAACCTGTCCTACTAGAACAGGTCAATTGTATATTTTTTAATAAAAAAACCTGTTTTTACAAACAGGTGTCATTAATAATATAAAAAATATAAGCTTAAATTATGACAAAACCTGATCTACATGTTTAAATTGTTTTGAGATATTGTTTTGCCACCACCATGTAAGTCTTATCATGATTCAAACCTCCTTTTTAATAAATTTATTACTAGGATAATACTCTTTTTTTACTAACTTGTCAACTAGAATTTTTATTTAAATTTTCATATAGATTTTTAAAAGATATCCCGTAAAATATTTACGAAAAATATATATCAAAAAAAAGGTTTTTACACTCTAAATTGTATAATATAATTATAAATCTGTAAGTTTTCACCACAAACAATTTTATTATTTTGATTATTATATTAAAATTATTAGTAATTATAAATTAACTTAAGTAGGTTATCAATACTTAAGCTAGAAACAATATTCTGAAAGCCTAATCTATTAAAATCAAGTTATAAAGACTTTCTGACAAACTAATCTGTACATCTTAAGGGAGGTAAAATGAGAAAAAATATTTTAATTTTTCTTACATTTGTTTTATTAAAACTATCTTCTTTTTCTGCAGGTATACATCATGATATAAAAATAGCTGTATTTCCATTTAAACCTCTTATTTATCAAGATGAAAAAGGAAATCCTAATGGATTTTTTTATGATATTATTGAGCACATTGCAGAAACAGAAGGTTTTGAAACTACATATGTATTTGGCACTTGGGAAAATAGTTTGGAAGCAATAAAAACAGGGAAAATAGATTTAATCACCAGTCTAGCATATACAAAAGAAAGAGATGAATTTATTGATTATACTAAAGAAGGAACTTTTTCTGTTTGGAGTCAAGTATATACTTATCATGGTACTGATATAAACAATATCTTTGATTTGAATGGGAAAAAAGTTGGAATTGTAAAAAGCGACTTTAGTGGACAAGCTTTTATTGATATGGCAAAAAAATTGGAAATTAACTGTAATTACGTGTATTTTGAAAGTTTCAGTAACATATTTGAAAACCTTGATAAAAAAAATATAGATGCAGGGGTAAGCTCTGTAACAAATAGCTATGCAATGAAAAAAGAATTCCGTTTTGAAGTAACTCCTATCATCTTTAATCCATTTACTCTTTATTTTGGTGTGCCAAAAGGTAAAAATCAAGAATTGCTTAGAATTCTCGATTTAAGAATAAAAGAACTAAAAAGTGATAAAAATTCCTATTATTACAAACGTCTAAACTATTGGATTGGAGTTGGAGAAAGCTCTGAAAATGAACTTAATAAAAACGTTATTAAAAGTATCGTTTTTTTATTAATTGTACTGTTTTTAGTAATTTTAATTTCACTTTATTTGAAGAGTAAAGTTAAAAAAGTAACATCTGAAATTTTAAAAAGAACTGACGAGCTTGAAAAAGTCATTAAAGAGCTTAATATATCCGAACAAGCTATAAGCGGTGCAACTGAAGGGATTTGTATAACAGACATTAGTGGAAATATACTTAAAGTAAATAATTCATTTTGTCAATTAAGCGGATATGAAAAAGAAGAGTTATTAGGAAAAAATCCTAGAATTTTAAAATCTGGCAAGCAAGATGCACAATTCTATTTGGAAATGTGGGAGAGTATCATAAAAACTGGTTCATGGAGAGGCGAAATATGGGATAGGAAAAAAAATGGTGAAATATACCCTAAGTGGCTTGCCATTGACACTATTGTCTGTAAATCAGATGATACTACATACTATCTTGGTATTTCTACCGATATTACTAAACTTAAAAATACTGAAGAAAAAGTCAATCAATTAGCATATTATGACGATTTAACAAAGCTTCCTAACAGAAGATTCTTTTATGAAATACTTGAAAGAGTGGTTGTTAGAACTAAAAAGCATAACAAACTAGCTGCTTTACTTCTTTTAGACTTAGACAGATTTAAGATGATTAATGATACTTTAGGTCACTCAGCAGGAGATATTGTGCTAAAAATAACTGCTAATCGCCTAAAAAAATCGTTGAAAAAATCAGATACTATTGCAAGAGTTGGTGGAGATGAATTTGCTATAATATTAGAAGATGTAGAAAACACTCAGCAAATAATTATTATTTGTCAAAGAATTATAGAAGCTATTTCAAAAAATATAGAAATAAACAATACAAGTGTTCTCGCTGGAGGAAGTATAGGAATTGTAGTTATTCCTGTTGATGATACTGAGGTAGAAGGCTTATTTATGAAATCAGATGCAGCAATGTTTCATGCAAAAGAACTTGGAAAAGGACAATTTTCATTTTATTCGAAAGAGATTCAGAAAAAAAACAAGGAATTTGTAATAATGGAAAACAAACTTAGAGAGGCATTAAATCATAATGAATTTTCTTTGTTTTTACAGCCTAAAGTCTTAATAGAAAATAATAAACCTCGAATAATTGGAGCAGAAGCATTAATAAGATTGACACCTAAAGAAGAATCTATTATTTTCCCTGATAGATTTATAAAAATTGCTGAAGATACAGGCTTAATTATACCTATTGGAAAGTGGATAATAGAGGATGCATGTAAAAAAATATTTCTCTTAAAGAAGCAAAATATTAATACTAACATTGCAATTAATGTATCTGTTAGACAACTTGAAAACTTTGATATTGTTAGCATATTAAAGCATGCTATAGAACGCAACAATATCTCTCCATGGGACTTGGAAATTGAAATTACAGAATCAGCATTCTCAAAAAATATTGAGAAAGTTATAGAAATTCTAATTCAAATTAGAAATCTTGGAATAAAAATTGGAATTGATGATTTTGGAACTGGCTATTCATCACTTTCCTCTCTTCTAAAATTGCCAATAGATTACTTGAAAATTGACAAAAGCTTTATTGATAGGCTGGGAGAAAAAGATGAAAAAGAGCTTGTTTCTTCAATTATTGCTATATCTAAAAATCTAAATTTAGGAATTGTTGCTGAAGGAGTGGAAACAAAAAATCAAATTGACCTTCTTTCTAAATACAATTCTATAGTAATACAAGGGTATTACTTTAGTAAGCCCCTTAATTTTGAGGACTTTATTCATTTTTACAAAAATTTTTAGCAAATGTATTTTTTAACCAATTTTTTCCTAATTCGCTACATTAAATATAAAAAATAAATAATTTTTTATAGAGGACTTTTGATTTCCTCTTAGTATAGAATAAATGAAACTAAAATAAATAGGAGGTACAAAATGAGTATGTTTTGTTTTCAATGTCAAGAAGCTGCAATGGGAAAAGGGTGTACAATTCAAGGTGTCTGTGGAAAACAGCCAGATACTGCGAAACTACAAGATTTATTAGTTCATACTACAAAAAGTATTGCTTTCTTTTCAAGAAAATTGAGAGCTAGTGGAAATGTAAGTTCTGACGTAGACTATTACCTAATCAATAGTTTGTTTACGACTATTACAAATGCTAATTTTGATAATGATGTAATCATTGAAAGAATTAGAGAAGGACTCAAATTAAGAGATAACTTGTGGCAAATAACAAAAGAAAAAGGCATTACCATTGAAAATACTTTCCCTACCTATTTAAAAGCTACTTCTGAACTTGCTACAACTGATGAAATGATTGCATTTGCAGAAACAGTAGGAGTATTAAGAACAGAGAACGAAGATATTAGATCTTTAAGAGAGTTAGTAATTTATGGGCTAAAAGGGCTAACTGCTTATGCAGAACATGCTTTTAATTTAGGAAAACAAAATCCTGAAATTTATTCTTTTATTGAGAAAGCTCTAGTAGAAGTAGATAATCCTGCCAATGGAGCAGATGAATTAGTTGCACTTGTTCTTGAAACAGGTAAATTTGGTGTAGATGGAATGGCTTTGCTAGATGATGCTAATACTAGCGCTTATGGACATCCTGTAATTTCAGAAGTTAATCTTGGTGTTGGTAAAAATCCAGGAATATTAATATCTGGACATGATTTGAGAGACATACAACAATTACTTGAACAAACAGAAGGTACAGGAGTAGATGTTTATACACATTCTGAAATGTTGCCTGCTCATTATTATCCAGCATTCAAAAAATATACCCACTTCGTTGGAAACTATGGTGGTTCTTGGTGGCATCAAACAAAAGAATTTTTAACTTTTAATGGACCAATTTTATTTACAAGTAACTGTATTGTTCCTCCTAGAGGAGTAGCGTTAGAGTATAAATCCAAAGTATTTACTACAAATTCATCAGGACTTGACGGCTGTAAACATATTATAGCAGATAGTAAAGGAAATAAAGATTTCTCTGAAATCATAAAACTTGCTAAAACATGTAAAGCCCCAGAAGAAATAGAAACTGGAAAAATAGTCGGAGGATTTGCACATAATCAAGTATTCGCTTTAGCAGACAAAGTGGTAGAAGCAGTTAAATCTGGAGCTATTAAAAAATTCTTTGTAATGGCTGGTTGTGATGCTAGAATGCAAGATAGAAAATATTATACAGAGTTTGCAGAAAAACTTCCTAAAGATACAGTTATTTTGACTGCAGGATGTGCAAAATATAGATACAATAAACTACAATTAGGTGATATTGGTGGAATCCCAAGAGTATTGGATGCAGGGCAATGTAATGACTCTTACTCACTTGCAGTAATTGCTCTAAAATTAAAAGAAGTATTTGGATTAGATGACATTAATAAATTGCCTATAGCATATAATATAGCTTGGTATGAACAAAAAGCTGTTATTGTTTTACTTGCTTTATTATATTTAGGAGTAAAAAATATTCATCTTGGACCTACATTACCAGCATTCTTATCTCCAAATATAACAAAAGTCTTAGTTGATACTTTTGGAATAGCAGGAGTAGGAACTGTTGATGATGATATAAAATTATTTATGGAATAATTAAACCTATAGACTGAAGATAACTTTAATTTATCTTCAGTTTTTTATTTCCATTTTATAAATAACTAAAGAAATTAAAGGATTCTATTAGATTACTCGACTTGTGCGTTTTTCAAAAAAAATAGGCATCAATCCTAAAATGTTGTAAAATTTGTCACTACACAAAATACTACAACTTAGGTGATGCCAGTGACTATTGTAAATCATTCTGATGATTTA
>JAGNSM010000185.1 GCA_017988045.1 Fusobacteriaceae bacterium | reverse complement strand
CAGTCATATAACAACATCTATTCTATTTAAAAACATTAAAAAATATCAAAACTATTATTCCTAAAATTATTCTATACACACCAAATATTCTAAAGCTTTTCTTCTTAATGTATCCCATCAACCATTTTATTACAAATAATGAAACAAAGAAAGCAAGAACAGACCCAGAAAATATCATTATCCATTCAATTCCTGTAAAAGAAAATCCCATTTTCAATAATTTTAAAAGAGTCGCTCCAAACATTGTTGGAATCGCTAAAAAGAAAGTAAATTCAGCAATTACACTTTTTTCAAGTCCAATAAGAAGCCCTCCAAGAATAGTCGAACCTGACCTAGAAGTCCCAGGAATCATAGCTAAACATTGAAAAAGCCCTACTGTAAATGCATCTTTATAAGACACATTTCTTATAGACTGAACTCTTGTACTTTTAGCTTCTAACTTTGGAGAAAAAAGATAGAATATCCCATAAACAATAAGCATTATCGCAATAATATTTGTATTATTAAAAAATAGTTCTTCTATTTTATCATCAAAAAGTACTCCTAAAATAACTGCAGGTATAACTCCCACTATAATTTTAGACCAAAGTGTCATTTTTTCTTTAAACACTATTTTATCCCTTACAAAAGGGTTTAAATCCTTAAAAAAATAAGCAACTACAGAAAGTATCGACCCCAATTGAATAATAATCATAAAAGCATTCATAAAATTCTCTGAAAGTCCCTCAGTATTTAACAATTTTCCTACAATAATCATATGCCCTGTACTACTTATTGGTAAAAACTCTGTAATCCCTTCTACTATCCCTAATATTACAACATACATAAAAAAATTCATTTTCTAAAAGCTCCTCTATTCTTCATATTTTTTAATTTGACCTAGTCCATTTAATTTTGTTTTTTCTAATGAAGGATTCCCTTTATAGATTATTTTCCCTATGCCATTCACTTCTGCTGACAGTTTTTTCTCAACATTAACTTCTACACTACCTATTCCATTAAGTTTAATGTCCCCATTCTCTGCTTCTAGTCCAAATGCTTTTAATGACCCTATACCATCAACATAAGCGCTAAGTTTTTCTACTTTTCCTTCTACCTCCATATTACTTTTCCCGTTAATTTCTATATTCAAATCTTTAATATCATTATTTGTTAATTTCCCGTTTCCAGTACCTTCCATTTTAATTGAAAACTTATCCATTTTGAAATCTGACATAAATACGTCTCCTGTTCCTTCAAACTCAAAATCTTCAAGTTGTTCAAGATTAATATTAATTACAACATTATCATCAAATCCAAAATATGATTTCTTCGGCATTTTTATTTCAAGATATGACCCTCTTACTTTTATAGAAATCTTACTCACTATACTTTCTTTCCCTATGAAAGTTAAAGTTTCTTTCGAATCTTTAATCAAATTTATTGTTGCTGCTCCATTTACCGATACTTCTTTTATTCCGCTTATTTTTTCGATTCTAGTAAATTCTTGAGCAAAAATACTAAATGTCATGAGTATCATTAAAACTATTTTTTTCATTAAAAGTCTCCTTCTGGCATTAATAATGCACAAATAATATAAGCTAACAATCCGCTTCCGCCCAAAAATGTAGCTAAAACCCATAAAATTCTAATAACTGTGACATCTACATCAAAAAATTCTGCTATTCCACCACATACACCTGCTAATTTTCTATCAGTTCTTGACCTAGTTAATTTCTTTGCCATTATAATCCACTCCTTCTATACTCAAATCTCCTGTTCCCAATTCTACTGTTCCGTTATATTTATTCCCATTTGCTTTCATATTAGTCTCTCTAATATCTCCTAAACCAACATGAGTCTCTATTTTTCCATCAAACATATTATTAATATTTAAATCAACATCTCCCATTCCATTTTCTATCAAGAAATCTCTATTTTGTTCAATAATGTCCAGAGTAATATCTCCTGTTCCCAGTTTTATTATAGAAATATTTTTAGAATTAGAAATTTTTATGCTACCCAAATTTAGATTTACTTTTTGAAATCCATCTATATTCTTAGCCTCAAAATCTCCTGTACTTAATCCTATTATAGCATTTTTTAAATTTTCTGCACGAATATTTCCTACTCCCACATTTATATTACCTTCTAACATTTTATCTCTTGGAATTTTGATAACAATTTCTTCTGCTATACTTCCGTCTATTGATAACTCTCTATTTTCTTCATTTATTTTATAATCTCTCATAGATTTCTGAGGAATCGTACTTTTTATTTTTATGACACTTCCATCATATTTTTCAATTGTAACATTTCCAATATCTAAGTTTATATTTAATTTTTCATTATCTAATTTATAATCTTTTTCCAAAACAACTCTTTCATCATCAGAGTTTATACTAATAGAACCATTTATATTCTGTTCGTTAAACTTTGATTTTAACGTCAAATAGTTTTTATCAATCAAATAAAATAAACTAATTCCTGTTGTAAAAAATATTACTAAACATATATAAAATACTTTTTTCATTAATCATCCTCCTTAATTAGCCGTTTTCTTAATTATATCAAAGTTGAATCTAAAATATTTAACTAATATTCCAAAAACCCATTTACCAAACCAAAAGTCAGCAATTAAAATTACTATTCCAAGACTTACTAAGCATAATCCTAACAGTATTGAAATCAATAAAATCAGTGAAAAACTAAGTCCTACAAATGCTTTTGACCCAAATAATAGAACTCCAAAAAAACCTAAAATTCCTCCGCCTAAAACTCCTACTCCTGCTACTGTTCCTCCAAATATTAGTCCTAACACACCCATAATCGGCCCTGCCATCACAACTATATTGAAAACTGAAAGTGTCACTATCGCAAAAATTGCTTTCAACACATTTTTCGGATTCATGTCTGCTTGAGCCTGTTTTATTGTAGAATCTGCTTTAAACTGCTTCGCAAGTTTTTTAGGTTCTCCTAAAGCTTCTGCTATTTCCTCTTCACTTCTACCACTTTGCATCGCATCATAAAAATACTCATTATAATCAGCTACTATTTCATCTATTTCTTCCTTACTCAATCCCTTGAGTCTATTCTTTAGTTCTTCAATCCATTTTTCTTTAGTCATATAATCCACTCCACTAATTAAGATTATTAATTTATTAAGCATATTTTAAAAATTCAAAAAAATATTTTTACTAATATTATTAAAGGCAGTATAGCAAATATGAATACAGTAAGTAATATTGGAAAAATTAGAATGAGTATTCCCCAAAACAAAATTCCAAGTAATAAAAATATCAATTTAATTCCCATCGTAAACAAAGTTGCCACAACAACTATCGAACCTAACAAAAATAATAGAAATGCTAAAGGGCCATAAAATATTAAATTCATTTTAATCCTCCCATCCTAACAAATGATTCACATCTAAATAAAAATTTCTCCATTCAATTTTCATTACTTCTAACTCAATAATCCCCTTTTCTTCAATCTTATAATATTTCCTTGAAGGACCACTTAAAGATTCTACCAAATAAGTACTAACATATTTTTCTGTTTGTAACCTTCTCATTAAAGGATATATTGTTCCTTCTGAGATTTCTATTGTTTGCTCCAATGTTTGCACTATTTCATAGGCATAATGATCTCGCTTAGAAATCAAAGATAATACACACATTTCCA
>JAGNSM010000184.1 GCA_017988045.1 Fusobacteriaceae bacterium | reverse complement strand
TGGAAAGCTTAAATTACTTGGAAGTTACAGTAGATGTTAATGTAGATGTTTACAGAAAGAAGGATTTATGCAAATCTTAGGACTAGGAACAGATATAGTAGAAGTAAAGAGAATAGAAAAAGCTATAAATAAGACTAGTGGCTTCGTAACAAAAGTGTTTACTTCTAAAGAAATAGAATATTGTGAGTCTAAACCTAATAAATATGAGAGATATGCAGGGAGATTTTGTGCGAAAGAAGCTGTATCAAAGGCATTGGGGACTGGAGTGAGGGATTTTAAGCTTTGTGATATTGAAATAAATAATGATAGTTTGGGAAAACCAGAGGTTATTTTATATGGAACCTTGGAAAATAAGAGGAACAATATAGAAATTCATCTTACTATTTCTCATTGTAAAGAATATGGGACAGCTACAGCAATTATTATATCAAAATAAAGGAAATGTAATTTTTTTTGGTAAATATTAATAGAAAATTGAAAACAGTGTATTTATGTGGTATACTAAAGTGAGATTTTAAGGAGGTTACTCTATATGGAAGATAAATTTTTAGTTGGGGAATTTGGAGATGCAATATTTGTACAATTTGTAGGAAATGCTACAATGAAAAATTCAAGAACTCTAGAAGAACTTTTTGATAAGATATTTGCAGGAGAAAAAAAAGAAATAATAATAGATTTTAAAGATTGTAACTATATGGATAGTACTATGCTTGGATTTTTGGCTAAAACAGCAATTAAGTTGAAAAAAAGCTGGAGTAAACAGATGTTTGAATTTAATGCAACAAATATGGTAAAGGCAAGTCTTAAATCTACTGGAGTTTACAACTTGATGGAGCATTTAGAAGAGTTTACAGGAACTGTAGAATTAGCTGAATTGGAAGTAAAAGATTTCTCTGATAAAGGGGAAAAAGCTAAACATATTTTAGATGCGCATAAAACTTTAATGAGTTTATCTGAAGAAAATGAGAAAGTGTTTAAAAATGTTGTAGAATTATTAGAAAAAGATATAAAAAAATAGAATAAATATTATTTTTAGAGTATAATATAGAGAAGACGACCTTTAGGGGTCGCCTTCTTAGTTTAGGATGGTTTTTACGCTATCTAGTTGCAAAAAATATAAATAAATAAAAAATTCATAAAAACTAAGGTTTTTGGGGATGAATGAGAAGTAATAAACGTAATTTCAGTTAATAAAATTGGAATTTTGCAATAAGTGAACAGTTTTTATACTTTAAGGGGGATAATATGTTAGCAAAAGTATTGAGCGCAAGTTTTATAGGGGTAGAGGGATATATAATAGAGGTAGAAGTGGATATAAGTAATGGACTTCCGATTTTTAATATAGTTGGGTTAGGAGATATGGCTATTAGTGAAAGTAAAGAAAGAGTTAAAGCTAGTATAAAAAATAGTGGATATGATTTTAGCCCTAAAAGGGTAGTGGTGAACCTATCTCCAGCACACATAAGAAAAGAGGGGTCTAGTTTTGATTTGCCAATAGCCTTAGGGATATTAATGGCTTTTGGAATGGTAAGTATGGAAAAAGCTAAAGATTATGTTGTATTAGGTGAACTAGGTTTGGGTGGCGATATAAATAGAGTAACTGGAATTATAAATGCAGTAATTACTTCCAAAGAGAATGGGATTAAAGGAATAGTAGTGCCTTATGACAATTATTTGGAAGCAAAAATGATTCAAGGTGTTGATATTATTCCTGTAAGAAACTTGAAAGAGCTTATAGCTTTTTACAATGATGACAAAAGAATAGAGTTTAAAGAAAAGAATAATGAGTACGAAGAAGAAATGTTGCACGACTTTTCTGAGGTAAAAGGACAATATAAAGCAAAAAGAGCTATGGAGATTGCAGCAGCAGGAGGGCATAATCTTTTTATGATAGGAAGTCCCGGTTCAGGGAAATCAATGTTAGCCAAAAGGTTACCAACAATACTTCCCAAAATGGCTGAAGATGAAATTATTGAGTGTACAAAAATATTTAGTATAGCAGGACTTTTAAATGAAGAAAGACCAATTATTACTAAAAGACCTTTTAGGACACCACATCACACAGCTTCTAATGTTTCGATAATTGGAGGGGGAAGAATACCAAAACCAGGGGAAATAACTCTTGCACATAACGGAGTGTTATTTTTGGATGAAATGAACGAGTTTCCAAAACAGGTAGTTGAAACATTGAGGCAACCTTTGGAGGATAAAGAAATTAGTCTTAGTCGTGCTATGTATAGGGTGAAATTTCCCAGTGATTTTATATTGATTGGAGCAAGCAATCCATGTAAATGTGGAAATCATGGAGACGACAGGGGGCGTCCTTGTACTTGTACAGAAAAAGAAGTTAAAAACTATATGGGGAGAATATCAGGGCCTATTTTAGATAGAATGGATTTGTATATTGAAATAAAAAGGCTTAATGAAGATGAACTTTTAAATCATATGCCTAGTGAAAGTTCAAAAGAGATAAGAGACAGAGTGGAAAAGAGTCGTTTAATTCAGAGAAAAAGATTCGGTGGAACAAAAACTAATAGTCAAATGAGTCAAAGTGAGTTAAAAAAATATTGTTCCTTAGGGGTAGAAGAAAAAGAGATTATAAAAAAAGCAAGTGAAAGAATGGGATTGAGTGCAAGAAGTTTTGATAAAATATTGAAGGTATCTAGGACAATTGCTGATTTAGAAGAAATAGAAAATATAGAAAAAGTACATATTTTAGAGGCTTTAAGCTTTAGAAAAAATAATTAGTAATCTTCAAATAGGCTTAAAAAAGTTATAAAAATAGTAATGGAATATGTTATAATAAGCTGAAGGAGTCTTAAAATGGAAAATTGGGTAGAAATAGATTTGGATAGGCTTAAAAATAACTATTTATATATGAAAAACAAGACAACTAGTCCAATTTGTGCTGTAATAAAAGCTGATGGATATGGTGTTGGAAGCTATGAGATAGCAAAAGAATTAGAGAATTTAGGAGTAAAAATTTTTGCGGTAGCTTTTCTTAAAGAAGCTATGGATTTAAGAAATTTTGGAATAAAAAGTGAAATTTTGATTCTTAACTATATATTTCCAGAAAAATTGAAAGATTTAAATGATGATAAATTTATATTTACTTTATATTCTTTAGAACAGCTCAATTTGTATTTGGAATATGATAAACTCCAAAATAAAAGATTTCATATTAAAATTAACAGTGGAATGAACAGATTAGGCTTTGATGAAGGAGATATAGAAAAGATAGTTCAGTTAATAATAGATAACAAATTGAAAATAGAAGGTATTTATAGTCACTTTTCTCATGTTGAAAATGAAAAATTCACAGAGAAACAGTATATTGATTTTAATAGGATATGTGAGAAAATTGAAATAAGATTAAATAAGAAACTCTTAAAACATATTTCTAATAGCGGAGCGACCTTAAGAAATTCTAATTATAATTTGGACTTTGTAAGAGTAGGGATGGCTTTGTATGGATTACAACCTTTGAAAGAAAAAGATAATAATATAAAAGGCATTGTAACGTGGAAAAGTAGAATATCTAGTATAAGACAATTAAAAAAAGGTGAAAGTATTTCTTATGGGAATGAAGTGATTGAGGAGGATAAGAAACTTGCAATTATTCCAGTAGGATATTCACATGGATATATGAGGCAACTTGGAAAAGATGCTTATGTCCTTATTAAAAATAAGGAAGTTAAAATAATAGGGAAAATATTGATGGATCAAATGTATATAGATGTTAG
>JAGNSM010000183.1 GCA_017988045.1 Fusobacteriaceae bacterium | reverse complement strand
AATTTTAATTAGATTTTATTTTTATTTGACAAAAGAATATTCTTGTTTTGTCGGGCTTGACATTGACATAATAAAAATATACAATACGAGAAGTCTATAAATTAATGAGGTGACGAAATGGGTGTATCGTGGATTGAGTATAAGGGGAAGAAAATACTGTTTTCAGATTACAGGGGTTGTCATAGTACTGATGCTATGCTAAAAGTTTTATATGATGAAATAGAAATACTTCATCAACAAAATGAAAAGGTTTTAGTTATGGCAAATTATAATGATTGCAGCCCTACAGGGGAATATTTTCATGCAGTAAAGAAGTTTGGAAAAGAAACATTGAAAGCTAAAACATCAAAAACAGCAACTATAGGAATAAATGGAGTTAAAAGACTCTTGTTTAATACCTATATAAGTTTTACAGGAGATTATCATGTTAGACTTTTTAATGATGAAGAAACAGCATTAGAATGGTTAATAAGTAGATATTTATAAAAATAGCCAATAGGCTATTTTTTTTTGAATTAATAAAAATAAAGTTAAACATTTAAATTTCACAAATTAGTAATTTATGTGGTAAAATAGGATTCGAGGTGAAAAGTATGTATTATCTTAATGGGGTAATTAGCTCGGAAGAGTTATTAAATGAGGATTTTTTTTACGGATATTCTCTTTTTGAAACTATGTACGGAATGAATGGGAAAGTATTATTTTTAAATGAGCATATAAATAGAATGTTAGAATCTGCTAAATTAATAGGGATTAATATAAAAAATGATATAGATAAGGATATAAATAACTTTATTGAAAAATTTGGTAAAATGGAAGAATTCATGTTCAAAATTCAAGTGTCCAACAATAATTTTTATATGAAAATACTAAAATTTAGTGGGAGAGAAGCAGATGAAGGAATTACAGCTTCTTTTGTTAAAAAATATTATCAAAATGAAATGGGATTTATAAAAAGTGCTAATTATTTGGGAAATATTTTGGCAAAAAAAGAACTAGAAAGTTTTGAGGGAGTATTCACAAATAGGCAGGGGATTATAACAGAAGGGACAATGTCCAATCTTTTTTTTATAAAAAATGGAATACTATATACACCTAGTTTAGATTTGAATATTTTGCCTGGAGTGACAAGAGGAATTATCATAAAAATATCAAATAGTTTAGGAATAAAGGTACAAGAAGGGCATTTTTATAAAAAAGATTTACTGGAGTCAGATAGTATGTTTTTTACTAATTCTCTAATGAAAATAGGACTTCTATGGACTTCTGAGTTTGAAAATATCAAAAAAAATAAAACGAAAGAAATTCACAAATTGGAAAAAGAGTATTACAAATTGATAAGAGATATGATATAATACGAAAGGTGATAATTTTGATAGATAATAATGAAAGATTTAGAAAAAGAGCAGTAAGATTAAGAAAAATAGTGCTTATACTTTTTATTGTGCTTATAGCACAACTTTTTAAAATACAGATATTAATGCATGATGAGTTTAAAGCAAAATCAGAAAAACAAATAACAAGCCTTTATAAAGAAACTGGTAAAAGAGGGAAAATAGTTGCCTCAACAGGAGAAGACTTGGCTTATGACACAGTAGAATCAGACCTTATAATTGACCCTAAAAGATTTAAGGATATTCCTAATAAAAAAGAAGTTTTAGAGTTTATTAAAAGATTTGGAAATTTTAGTGTAGAAGAAGAACTGAAAAAAATAGATAGAGATTCGGAAAAGAGATATTATAAGTTTCTAGAGAATCTGACATATAATCAAAGATTAGATTTGGAAATGGGACTTAAAATTCTCAAAGTTAGAAAAAAAGAGATTTTCTTTGAGAAAAGAAATAAGAGAGTATATCCTAATGAAGATTTGTTAAGACATATTGTAGGATTTTTAGGTCATTCTGATGAAAATACAGAAAAATCTGATGCAAGATTTGGGATAGAAAAAGAATATGATAGTTATTTGGATGGTGGAATTCGTGATGTTCAAAAATATCTTTCTGCCAATAGGAAAAGAGAAATTCCAACTATTGCACAACAAGAAAACAAAGATAAAAAAAATGGGGATGATGTAGTCTTAGCACTAGACTATGTTATTCAATATATAATGCAAGATGAAGTAAGTACTTTTATAAAGAACTATTCTCCAATTTGGGCAACAGCCATTATGATTAATCCAAATAATGGAGAGATACTGGGAATGGTAAGTATGCCTAGTGGAAATAGGTCAACAGTAAGAAATAATGCTATTCAAAACATCTATGAACCAGGGTCAATATTTAAACCTTTGATAGTGGCAGCAGCTTTAGAAGAGGGACTTATAACACCAACAACAACATTCCCGAATCCAACTAGTTCAATAGTGATTCATGGAAAGACTATAAGAGATGCTGAAAATAACGCACGTGGAATGATTACACCACAACAAATATTAATGAAATCATCAAATGTTGGGATGGTACAAATAGGTGATAGATTTACTAATGCTAAATTTGAAGAATACTTAAAAAAATACGGACTTTATGAAAAAACAGGTATAGATTTTGCTAATGAACCTGAACCTAGACAGCAACCTTATGAAAAATGGGATGGGTTAAAAAGATATACAATGTCATTTGGACAAGGAATAGCAGTTACTCCACTTCAAATGATAACAGCTTTTGCTTCCGTTATTAATGGTGGAAAACTTTTAGAGCCTACTTTGGCTAAAGAAATTATAAATGAGAATGGAATTAGTATATATAAACACCAAACCTTTGAAAAAAGAAGAGTTATAAGCGAGGAAACTTCTGCACTTATAAGAAATATGCTTTATGAAACGGTAGAAGAAGGTGGGGGACAAAATGCTAAGATAGAAGGATATAATATTGGTGGGAAAACAGGAACTGCTCAAAAAAGTGGAAAGGGTGGTTACCAAAGAGGGAAATACATTCTTTCGTATTCTGGTTTTTATCCAGTAAATAAGCCTGAATATTTACTTCTTGTAGTTGCCAATGAGCCACATTCATCCATGATATATGCATCACAACTAATGGCACCTTTATTTAAAGGGATAATGGAGAGAATGTTTAGATACAAAAATATCCTGCCTACTAATGCTGTAGTTGAAAAAATAGGAAATCAAAGCTTACTTGTTAAAAAGTCTATGCCAGTATTATCAACTTTTATGCCAGATTTGACAGGACTTAGTCCTAGGGAAGTGACAAAGTTGTTTAAAGATAGAAATATTGATATAGAACTTGTAGGAAAAGGAATTGTAGAAAATTATACTCCATCAGTAGGGACAGATCTTGATGGTATTAAGAAAATCAAGTTATATTTGAAGGAGAAAAATTGAAAAAGTTAGGTGTTTATAAAAATAACTTAGTTAATTTTTACCTAAGTAATAAAGAAAAAATAGGAGAAGAGTTTGTTTTGATAGATTCTCCTAGTGAAGATAAATTGTCAGAATATTCGTATTTACTTAGTAACTTTACTACAAAACTTAGTTTTAAAAATAATGTATGTTTATTAAATGATGAAAAGATAAATTTAGACTATTTTGATAAATTAAGAGAAATCTTAGGAAATATTCCTAAGGATTATGTGAGTAAAGAGTTTTTTACTGGAGGAACAGTAGGGTTAGTTTCTTATGATTATAATAGGTATTTGGAGAAAATAGAAAATAAAGCTATTGATGATTTGGAGCTACCAGAACTTTATTTTGTAGTGCCTAAACTTATTATTATTAAGAATGAAGAAACAAAAGAACTGTTTGAAAT
>JAGNSM010000073.1 GCA_017988045.1 Fusobacteriaceae bacterium | reverse complement strand
ATTTCTATTTCTTTTAAACTAAATATTTTTTTACTCATAATACCCCATTTCTTTAAATTCATTATATACTAAAAAACCCTATAGAAGGACTTTTTATTAATTGTCCATTCTATAGGGTATAGTATAAGATTTTAAGAGGCTTTTATTTTATTACAAGATTGGTGAAACTAATCTGCTGATAGACTCCTTAATTTTTACTATTCTGCTTCTTTGTTCATAAAGTTCTTTAGTCAATAAACTAGAGTTTTTAACATCATTCATAAAAGAGTTATGTAATTCCATTGCAAAATCTTTATTATAAACTATTGCATTAATTTCAAAATTCACATAAAAGCTTCTCATATCCATATTGGCTGTACCAGTAGAAGCTATTTCATTATCAATAATTAAAGTCTTACTGTGAAGAAATCCATTTTCGTAAATATAAACTTTTGCACCCAAATCAATAAGCTCTCCAACATTAGAAAGAGTTGCCCAATATACGAAAATATGATCGGGTTTATTAGGAATCATAATGTTGACTTCTACCCCAGAAAGTATAGCAATTTTTAGAATGTCCAAAATAGTATCGTCAGGGATAAAATACGGAGATTGAATATAAATAGATTTTTTAGCTTTATTAATGAGCTTTATGATACTATCTTTGATAAATGGTTGCTCATAGTTGGGACCGCCAGTACAGATTTGTATACCTACGTCTCCTACAGGTCCTCTTTTTAAGAAATATTTATCAACATCTAGCCCAACAATATTTGTGTCATTTTTAACAAAAGCCCAATCCATTAAGAATTCAGCTTCAATATTATCAATAGCATCGCCTTCTATTTTAATTTGAGTATCTCTCCAGTACCCAAATTTTTTATCTTTTCCCAAATACTCATCACCAACATTAAATCCACCAATGTAAGCTTCTACCCCATCAACTATAACGATTTTCCTATGATTTCTAAAGTTCCATCTAATGCTGAAGGGAGGTAGAAGTGGGGGGAAGAAACATTCAACTTCTCCTCCAGCTTTTCTCAAATCATTGAAAAATCTATCTTTTACGCTTAATGAACCCATTCCGTCATAGATGAATTTAACTTCTACCCCTTCTTTAGCCTTTTCTATAAGTATATTTTTAATTCTTTTCCCCAACTGGTCAGCTCTAAAAATATAGTATTCCATGTGTATAAATTTTTTGGCACTTCTCAAACTTTTTTCTAAAACATCAAATAACTGAGTACCATCAGTATATTGAGTGATTTTATTGTATGGATAATACAAGGTTTTGGCATTGTATTCTAGATAATATATTAAGTCAAAATATTCTTTATTAAGTTCTACTTTTCCGTTATCTTCCCAAAGTTCATTTCTTTTTAGGATAAAGTTTTGAAACATAAAGTTGTTTTCTTTCTCTTTAAGACGTCTTTTTTTTCTTAGTTTTAGTCCAAAAAGAAGGTAGAAAATAAATCCAATATAAGATGTCAAACTAAGAAATAATACCCATCCCAATGTGTTCATAACTCTTTTTCTTTCAAAAAATATAACGATTAGAATAAATATGACATTTAAAAGCTGTAGAATATTTATCTCTAAAAAAGCATTCATTTTTGTTCACTCCTCAGGTTCATATGTACTACTAAGATTATAGTACAATTCTTTCATAAAATTCAAGATAGGCTTTATTTAATATCAAATAAATGATAAAATCTAAATTGGAGGTTAATATGAATAATACACGTTGGATTTACAAAGAAAACATTATAAACGATGAACTTAGAGAACTTAACTTGGATAAAGATATTCTGAATATACTTATAAATAGAAAAATTGACAGTAAAGAAAAGATTAGCCATTTTTTTGATAATAGTATGGCGAGTCTGCAAAGTCCGTTTTTGCTTAAAGATATAGAAAAGACTATCAATAGAATTTTGACTGCCATAGAAAATAAAGAGAAAATCTATATTTATGGGGATTATGATGTTGATGGAATCACTTCTACCTCCATATCTTATTTGGCTCTAAAGGAATTAAAAGCAAATATTCATTACTATATTCCTCTTAGAGATGAAGGTTATGGACTTAACAATGAGGCTCTTTCTCAAATTAGAAATGAAGGTGGAACCCTTGTAATTTCTGTAGATTGCGGAATTTCTTCCATAAAAGAGGCAAATCACGCAAAAGAGATTGGAATTGACCTCGTAATAACTGACCACCATGAAATTACAGGAGAACTTCCCGATGCTTATGCAATTATCAATCCGAAATTAAAGGATCAAGAATATAGTTTCCAATATTTAGCTGGGTGTGGAACAGTTTATCTTTTGCTTTTGGCTCTTTATGACAGATTAGGAAGAAAAACTGAAATGTATAAATATGTTGATATTGCAGCTATTGGTACCATTGCAGATATTGTGCCTTTAGTTGAGGAAAATAGAACTTTATCAAAAAATGGTCTTGAAAAATTAAAAAATACAGAAAATATTGGACTATCAACTCTGCTACCATTAATATTTGAAGATTATAAGAACCACGAGTATAATTCTTATGATGTAGGATTTCTAATTGCTCCAATATTTAATGCTGCTGGGAGATTAGAGGACGCCAAAAGAGCTGTAGAGCTTTTTGTTACTCCTTCTAAAGAGATTGCTCATACTATTGCTTTAAAGCTTATTGAACAAAATAATGAAAGAAAAGAATTGCAAAAAGATATTTTGGAAGCTGTAGAAAAAGATATATCTATTAGAGATTTGCAAGAAAAACATGTTATTGTTTCTGCTAGTTCAGAGTTTCATCATGGAGTTATTGGAATTGTAGCTTCAAAGATTGTAGATAAATACTATAAACCAACAATAATCATGGAAATTAAAGAAAAAGATGGTTTTGCTGTAGCTTCATGCCGTAGTATAGAAGGATTTCATATTCTTGAAGGACTAAATTCTATGAAAGAAATTTTTATCAAATATGGAGGACATTCTGGAGCAGCTGGGTTTTCTATTCCTATTGATAAAATTTCTGAATTTGAAGAAAGAATGAACGAATATGCCAAAAATACTCTGGAAGAAGAAAGTTATTTAAAGCCGATTCATATTGATAAAGAGATTTTATTTAATAAAATTTCTTATGGATTCTTCAATAAGTTAGAAGACTTAAAACCCTTTGGTTTTGGGAATAGTAATCCTACTTTCTCGGTTAATAAAATAAAATTATCAAATACTCGTCAGATTGGAAGAGACAAATCTCATCTTATGACTGATATTAATGGAGAGGGACTTACAATCAGGAATTGCGTATGGTTTGGGAATGGACATGAAGTTGAAAATTTAAATTCTAGTTCATATTATGATGTAGCTTTTAAGCCAAAAATAGAGCTTTATAATGACAAATATTATCCTAAAGTTTTTATAGAAGATATCTGCTTATCAGAAAAATCTATGAATGAAACAGAGAAATTATTTGAACTGCACGATACAGCTTTTCCTATGGAAACTGTTATTTATTCAATGCAAGAAGCCAGTTCCAATGACAAATTAGAGCTTGTTATTAAGGATAATAAAGCTCAAGTTTTAAAAAATGGAAGAGTGTTTTCTTTTGTAGAAGATGGTTTGGCTTTTACTTTGAATAGATTAGTTGAGTATTATAATTTTAAATTTAAATGTGAGTTTATTGCTTGTACCAAATCCACAAGTAATTATCAAATTAAGATTATTATAGATAAAGATATGGAGTTTAAAACTCTCAGCTTTAGAGATGGGGATTTATTCAAGGATATTAAAGATTATTTGTTAGGCTCACTTCCTTATAATTTTTTGCAACGTTCTGTTTTATCAAAAGTTTTTAAAGAAAATAAAAATATAATTTTAGAGAACAGCAAAAATCGTGGTATAAAAACTATAATAAATACGATAGCTCTTTATTATAAAGCTAAAGAAAAGAAAGTTCTTATTGTAACAAGTAATGCTTCTAAATTCTTGGAAATTTTTTATGAAGTAAGTGATTCTTATAAAGAATTTTACGATTTTTATATTTTTTACGACTTTATTCCAGAGAATTTGCCAGAGAAGTTTATTGTTATTTCAGAGAATGCGGACATTCCAAATATAGAAAAAATAAGTGGAGAAGTAACTTTGCCTCAAAGTATAAATATTGTTTCTGAAAATGATTTGTTAGAATATGAAATAATTTATTCTAATAAATTACCTATTAATAAAAAACTGGATATTATCAAAAACATGGGAGAATATTCTGCAATTTATTGTACTAGCGATATTTATAAAGTGTTATAAGTTTTTTTAATAATTGTTATGTTGCCATTGACTTTTAAGTTTTAATAATGTAGTATTTAATATGCTTTTAAATCTTACATCAAGGAGAAAAATATGAAAAAATCGATACTATTTTTATGTGCTTCAATGCTTTTAGTTTCATTAACAGGTTGTACAGTTGCTAAAGTAAATTCTAAAGGTTCTATCCCAGTGATAATGAATCAACCTGCAGAAAAAGTTACTGTAATAAAAACTTTTAAAGAAAAAAAGAAGAGAGTTTTTGATTGGACTAGAAGTTATGAGCTGACTGAATTAACTGGAAAAGTTGCCAAAGAAACGAATGCAGATGCATTAACAAATGTAGATTTTAAAATTAAACACGGATTTTCTGATTATTTAATTAATGTTTTTACATTGGGATTAGCACAATCTACAACATTAGAAATAACTGGAGATGCAGTAAAATATGATTCAAATATTTCTACTCAAAAATAATTTAAAAGGCTAAATCCGAGGATTTAGCCTTTTTTTATTAAAACAGCGATATTTGATTTGTTTCAGATAATCCTTCTATGGCATTAACTGATTTTAATTTTTCTAAAACAGTTCCAGAAGTTTTCGTTCTTCTTTTCAAATCTTCATAAGAAATAAACTTTCCAAGCTCTCTCTCTTTTACAATGTTTTCTACAACAGAAGCTCCAAGACCATTAATTCCTATTAATGGAATTCTAATTTTCCCATCTTCTATAGTAAATTTAAATCCATCAGATTTATAAACATCAATTCCTAAGAACTCAAAACCTCTTGCATGCATCTCTCCAATAATTTCGCAAAGAGATAACTCACCTTTTTCTTTTACATCTAGTTTTTGTTGAGCAGCAAGCCCTTCTCTATGTTTTTTAATATCCTCAAGAGAAGCAAGCATTAAATCTGAATTAAAATCTTCTGCTTTTCTACTTAGATAAGCTGCATAAAATGCTAAAGGATAATGAACTTTAAAATACGCAATTCTCATAGCCATTGTTACATAAGCAACGGCATGTCCCTTAGGGAACATATATTTTATTCTTCTACAAGATTCAATATACCAGTCAGGAACTTTATGTTCTTTCATTAATTGTGAATAATTTTCCCATTGTTCTGCATTTTTACTTGGCATACCTTTTCTTACAAACTCCATTATTTTAAATGCTGTAACTTTTTCTATTCCAGAATCAATAAGGAAGTTCATAATATCATCCCTTACTGAGATAATTTCAGAAAGAGTCGCTTTACCTTGTTTTATAAACTCTTGCGCATTATTTAGCCAAACATCTGTTCCGTGAGAAAGTCCTGATATACGAACAAGCTCTGCAAAAGTTGTAGGCTTAGTATCTACAAGCATTTGACGAACAAATGGCGTTCCAAATTCAGGAACTCCGTAACTTCCAACAACAGAACCAATATCATCTGGAGTGACGTTTAATGATTCGGTAGAAGAAAACAGTTTTAAAGTTTCTCTATCTCCAAGAGGAACTGTATAAATATCTACACCTGTCAATTCTTGAAGAAGTTTAATAGTAGTAGGGTCATCATGCCCAAGTATATCAAGCTTTACAAGTTGTTCATCCATAACATGATAGTCAAAATGAGTAGTTATTGATGGATTTTTCATATCATTAGCAGGTCTTTGCACTGGACAAAATTCATAAATAGAATTTCCTTGAGGTACAACAATCATTCCCCCAGGATGTTGACCAGTAGTTTTTTTAGCACCTTCTACATATTTTGCAAGCCTCACTAATTCAGCATTTTTAGATTTCAAACTATGCTCTTCAAAGAATTTTTTAACATAACCATAAGCATTTTTTTCTGCAAGGGTAGAAATAGTCCCTGCCTTAAATACATTCTCTTTTCCAAACAGTTCTTCACAATATCTATGGATTTTTTCTTGATATTCTCCCGAGAAATTCAGATCTATATCTGGTACTTTATCTCCGTCAAATCCCATGAATACCTCAAATGGTATTGTATGCCCTTCTCTAACTGTTGGACTTCCGCATTTTTCACATACTTTTTCTGGAAGGTCAACCCCAGCTCCTTCTCTTTCGATAAACTCTATGTGGAAACAATCTTTGTTTTGACAAATATAATGTGGATAAAGTGCATTAACTTCTGTAATTCCCATCATGTAAGCTACAAGGGAAGAACCTACTGACCCTCTTGAACCAACTAAGTATCCGTTATCAAGAGATTCTTTAACCAGTTTTTGTGCAGATAAATAAAGAACAGCAAAGCCATTTCCTATAATTGCTTTAAGCTCTCTCTCAAGTCTTTGTTCTATAACTTCTGGTAGTGGATTTCCATAAAGTTCATATGCTTTAGCATAAGTCATCTCTCTACAAATATTATCTGCATTATCAATTTTTGGAGGATAGAACCCACTTGGTACAGGTTGTACCTTTTCAATCATTTCATTTATTTTATTAGTATTTTCAATAACGATTTCTCTAGCAATCTCATCGCCAAAATAACTAAATTCTCTAAGAAGCTCATCTGTAGTTCTAAAATAATATTTATTATCAGCCATGTACTGGTTTTCTCTGAATACAGAACCACTTCCATAAAGAAGTATACTTCTAACTTTAGCTTCCTCTTCATTTAAATAATGAACATTGGAAGTTCCTACAACGATTTTCCCATTTTCTTTAGCAAGATTATAAAAATATTTGTTTATTTCTACTACTTTGTCTAAAGAACTCATAGTTCCTGTAGCATCTGCTTCTACCAGTTCGTTATACGTTTCTCTCGGTTGCATTTCTATGTAATCATAGAATTTGACTTTCTCTTCTAAAGAGTCCATGTTATATCTTAAATATTCAGATATAAGCTCTCCTTCATTAGCAAAGTGCATTGAACTTGGAGCACCTACAAGAATACCTTCTCTATATTTTTTGATAAGAGTTCTTGTAATTCTTGGTTTTTTAGTCCCATAATGTACAAGATGAGCCTCAGAAACTAGTCTATAAATATTTTGAAGTCCTGTAACATTTTGAGCAAGTAGCATAACATTATGAATTGCTTGTTTTCCAGTATTTATTGGGAATATTCCGTCTAGTTTATCTAATGTTGTTGCACCCTTTGCCTTCATCATGTCAAGGAATACAGCAAACATTTGTGCTGTAGCTTGTGAATCATCTACTGCTCTATGATGGTTTTCAAGAGCAACTCCAAGCTTTTTAGTTACTGTTTTAAGACCATGCCCATTTAGGTCAGGCATTAAATCTCTTGCCCATTGCAAGGTATCTATAACACTTGGATTATAATCATAGCCGAGATATTTTTTTACATCTCTTTTTACAAATCCAATATCAAATTTCGCATTATGAGCAACTAATGTTGCATCTCCAATAAATTCCATAAACTCAGGTAAAACTTTTTCTATTCCATCAGCACTTGCTACTGTTCCGTTATTGATTCCAGTCAATTCTTCAATTTTTTTAGGGACAGGTCTACTTGGTTTTACAAATTTAGAATAAGTATCAACTATTCTATCTCCAACCATTTTTACAGCACCAATTTCTATAATATCATTTTCGTGAGAGTTAAGTCCCAATGTTTCTATATCATATACTACATACGTTTCTTCCATTATATCAATATTTTTTGGTCTCTCTACCATAGGTCTCTCATCATCAACCATATAAGCGTCTACCCCAAATATTACTTTTAAATCTGAACCTTTAGCTGCTTTGTATGCAAAAGGGAAAGAGTGACAAACACCATAATCGGTAATTGCTACAGCTTTATGTCCATAGCTTATAGCTCTTTTTACTATATCTGAAGCTTCCGTAACTCCTACCATTTCTGACATTTTTGTATGAGTATGAAGTTCTACCATTTTTTCTTCAGATTTATCTATTTTTTTAACTATTTTATCTTCAATTTTGTTTACACTTTGAGCAAAAACAATCTCTTCATTGTTGTCGTAAACATCTATATCTTTTTTACCTTTAACTTTTATCCACATTTTTTCTTTAAGTTCAATTTTTTCGTTTTCCTTAGCAAAAAATTTAATAGTTACAGAATCTTTATAATCTGTCATACTAAATATAAAAAGTTGTTTTCCAGTAGAAGTAGTTCTTTTGTCAACAGCAAAGATTTCTCCTTCTAGAATGCAGACTTCATTTTTAATAAGTTCTCCAAAAGCCCCAATTGAAATAGTTTCTCCCTTTATCTCACGCCCAAAAAGTATATCTCCATTTTCAGAACTTGCAACTTTTTCTTTTGCTTTTGAACTTTCGTCACTTATTTTTATCTTAGAAAGATGTTCTTCCATCATTTTATTTTCTTGTTCTTCCATTATAGTATGAAGTTCTTCTCTTTCAGTAGCAAAATCTCCAGTAGTAAATTTTACATTATAAGTAAGCCCCATTGTTTCTAGTCTTTTTTCTATCTTTTTATCGATACTTTCTTCTTCCAGTCTTTCAAGAGCTGTAGAATCGTTTAGTTTAATAACTAAGTGATTATCAACAATTTTTATTTCATAGAAAAATAAAAAAGTTTTTGCAACAGTTTTTTGATGTTTAATATCTTTTATAACTCTGTCTATAATTAGTTTTCTATCTTCATCGGAAAACTCCATATTTTCCATTTCAAATTTTATATCATATTTTATATCTTTAAATGCTTTAGAAAATCGCTCTGATACTATGTCTAATTCGTGAAAATCCTTTGGTTCATTAACAAGACAAAAGAGTTCTACATAATTATGTCTAGGAGAAACTTTTATTTCTCTTATAGTTATATTCTTTACCCCATGATTTTCAAAGGGATTTACATTTGGTTTTATTTTAATAAAGTCTCTTATCATTGTTCCTCCAAAGAATCAAATTTAAAATTTATTATACCATTTTTTTCATTTTTTTTAAACTACTATGGTGAAATCTTAGCAAAGAAAAAAGCTTAACCTAAGTCAAGCTTTTGATTTATTTTATACTATTAACTACATTTAATTTCCATTTTATTGCCAATTCTCTTGCTTTTTCTACACTTTCATCATGAAACTCATGGGGGTGATGACAATCTGAATTAACCAAGACTTTTACTCCGCATTCACTAGCTATCTTCCAAAACTCTTCTCTCGGATACCCATAACGCATTCCTTCTGGTTTTGGATGAAGTCCTTTTCTTACACCGTTAGCATTAATCTCTAGAGGCATATCTAGTTCAAGAGCTTTTTTACATATTTTGTAACTAGCGGCTATACAGTTTTCATCCCAAATAGGATAAGCAGAAGCAAACAAATCTGGATGGGCTGCAAAGGCAAAATGACCACTTTCCATTGCTCTTATAAGTTCGTTTGCATAAGTTTCTAAGTTATCTACAGTTTCCACATGCCATGAACTTTTACGTCCGTCATAATAGTGATGTCCAAGAACTAGATAATCAAATTTTTCTTCTAAATCTTTATAATATTCATCAAATTCTGGGAAATATTCTAGTTCTAAAGCTTTATAAATCTTAATTTTATCTCCAAATTCTGAGATTGCTTCATTTATATCATTAAGATATTCTTCTACCTCAGAATGTCCCATTCTATCAAAGAGATAATCAGGCAAAGGACCGTGGTCTGAAACTCCTATTGCTTCATATCCGTTTTCGACAGCTTCTCTTACATAATCTTTTACGTTACCTGTGGCATGTCCACATCTATATACATGTGTGTGAAAATTTGTTTTTTTCATAATTTATTTTTCTATAATAATAGGACTATCAAAACTACTATTATTTAATTCCTTTCTATCATTAATTATATTTTTTATTATAGATATTTCATCAGTTTTGTATAAAATTTCAATTTGTTTATTTAGCTTTTCCTCTGCAGGAGTATTTGTTGTATTGTTATTTTTATAAAGATTAACGCTTTCATTTATATAAGTCACGTTATCCATCAGTATTGGAGGTACGAATTCTTCTATAGTTTTTTTGATTTCACTATCTCTTGAGGATAAAGTGTTTCCTCCAAAAAGTATAATTACATAATTCTCTTTGTCTTTCTTAAAAGCAACAGAAATATTATATTTAGACAAGTCATGGAAACCAGTTTTTAAGCCATATACACCATCTTTTCCTATTAATTGATTTCTATTCGTAATTGTCATTTTTTTATCTAAAATCGCTATTTTTTTAGTTCCAGCAACTTCTACTATTTTTGATTTTTTCAGAGCGACCATTGATAGTTTATACATATCATAAGCAGTTCCTCTGTCCATTCCTTTTCCTGTCATACTTGTAGGTAATCCATTAGGTGTACAAAAAACTGTATCAGTCATTCCAATTGATTTGGCTTTCTTATTCATTGATTCCACAAATTTATCGATATTTCCCTTTGATACATAATAAGCTAATGTATATGCAGCATCATTTGCAGAATGAACCAAAGTGGCGTAAAGTAAATCGATTAGTTTTACTTTTTGACCTTGTTTCAAAAAAACAGATGAACCTTTATTTTTTAATGCATCTTTTGGGACAGTTATAATATCATTATAATCTATTTTACCTTTTTCAATCTCTTCTACCACCAGAACTGCTGTCATTACTTTGGTTAAAGATGCAAAAGGATGTATTTCATAAATATTTTCCTTTATTATTAAATTTCCATTAATGTCACCTAATAATTTTGATGTATAGTCCGCTCCAAAAATAATATTTCCAAATAACAAGATTCCAATTATAAGCCTTTTCATTTTTCAACTCCATTCATTTGTTTGCTTAGTCATTATATAATAAAAAATAATATTAGGCAAATAGAAATCCTGAGATAATCAAGTTTTATAAGCTTTATTCTTTTTTCTTTATCAGTAACACACGTAATACTTTATAAAAATATTTTTTAAGCTTAAGTTTTTATGCGGATTTGCTATTTGATTTTTTATAAAAAAAAAAGACGTATTACATAACGTCTAATTCCTTAAAATATTCATCAAAATCTATTAAATTCGGAAAAATATTTAAGTTAATATTGTGAAGTTTCCATTGATAATTTAATATTTCATCTATAATA
>JAGNSM010000182.1 GCA_017988045.1 Fusobacteriaceae bacterium | reverse complement strand
AAATTATTAAAATTAAATATATTTTTAATACGGTGTCCAGCAACCGTTGCTGGCTGGGTTTGGGCGAGTAGCCCAAGTATAAAATCTTAAGATTTAAAATTATCAATTTTACATTTTCATAAGGAGTTAGATACCATGTACTATTTCTATGATGGAACTTTCTTAGGTTTTTTGAGCCTTATTTATCAAATTTTTATTAATAAAAATTTTGATATAATTATACTAAAAAACAGTTCAAACACGCTTTTTCAAGGTACCTATGTTGAAACATCCTTAGAAAATGCCGAAAAAGTCTATAAACGTTTGGAAAATACTCTAGGAAAAGAGAATTTAGAAAAAATATATTCAACTTTTTTAAGTGAAGAAAATGGGATAGAGCTTGTTCTTCTTAATTATATTAATAGCGGTTTAAAGCTTGGTAAGACTATTACAAAACATTTTCTTCCAGAAGTAAATAAAGTAGAGAACTTGTGTAAAAGAGTAAATCATGAAGCTCATAAATTTAAAGGAATGCTTAGATTTAGAAAGCTTTTGGATAACACATATTTTGCAATAATAAAACCTGATTATGATGTAATTCCCATTATTGCTCCTCATTTTATTGACAGATATAATGACCAAAATTTTGTGATTTATGATGAAAAAAGAAAAAAAGCATTGATATTTGATAGCCATGCTAAAAAATCAAAAATTACAGCTATAGAAGAGTTTGACCAAAGATTAAAAAACTATGATAACCATGAGCTTTTACACAAAGAAGAGAAAGAGTACATTGCATTATGGAAAAAATATTTTGATTCTATTGGTATTGAAGATAGAAAAAATACTAAACTCCAAAAAAGTCATATGTCCAGTAAATACTGGGTTAATCTTGTGGAAACCAATTAAATCTCATCTACAGAATATATTTAATCCATACAAATTAAATATTAAATTTTATTTTAATCTCATTGACAAACAAATTCAAATGGAGTATTATTATTCTAATAAGTTAATTCTTATTAATTGTCCTATTTTATGTAGGCAAATTTGGAGGATGGAAGAATGGTAGGAAAAGTAGTGAAAAAATATTTCTTTTATTTTAGCAATTTTAAAAGCTTAAACTATTATGGGTTTGAGTTCTTTTTCATATAAAAAAATAAAAGGGTTTTTAGTAACTAACTTTAATTAAGAAATTTGGATATATTTAAGTTATAACTACTAAGGACTCTCGAAAAGAGTCCTTTTTTTATAACTTAAATATCCTAGAAGCATTGTAAAACTTGAAGGAGGAATAAAATGATTATTCAATTAGACTTAAACACACCAGAAAAAAACGTAAAGGAGCTTATTGATAAAATAAGAGCCAAAGGATTAGACACAAACTATATTGTTGGAGATAATCACTCAGTAATAGGAATTATCGGAGACACTAGTAAGATTGATATTGAAGAAATTGAAGCTCAAGATTATGTTAATAAAGTAATAAGAGTTCAAGAACCTTATAAAAAAGCTAATAGAGCTTTCCATCCTGTTGACACTATTATTGATGTTAAAGGAGTAAAAATTGGTGGTGGAAATTTTGTTGTAATGTCTGGTCCTTGTTCTGTAGAATCTAGAGATCAAATAATTTCAGTTGCAAACTCTGTTTACAAAGCAGGTTCAACAATATTAAGAGGTGGAGCTTACAAACCAAGAACATCTCCATATGCATTTCAAGGTCTTGAATTAGAAGGATTAGAACTTCTTAAAGAAGCTAGAAAAGTAACAGGAATGCCAATAGTAACAGAAATAATGTCTCCAAATCTTGTTGAAAAATTTGTTCAAGATGTAGATATAATACAAGTTGGAGCTAGAAATATGCAAAATTTCGACCTTTTAAAAGAGTTAGGGAAAACTAAAACTCCTATTTTATTAAAAAGAGGTCTTTGTGCAACTATAGAGGAGTTCCTAATGTCAGCTGAATACATTATGGCTGGAGGAAATCCTAATGTTATTCTTTGTGAAAGAGGAATAAGAACATACGAAACATACACAAGAAATACTCTAGATATATCAGCAGTTCCTGTATTAAAAAGACTTAGTCACCTTCCAGTTATTGTTGATCCAAGTCATGCTACAGGAAAAAGCTGGCTAGTAGAACCATTATCAAAAGCAGCTATGGCTGTAGGTGCTGACGGACTTATGATAGAAGTTCATAATGACCCTGCAAAAGCTCTTTGTGATGGTCCTCAATCTCTAAAACCAGAGAAATTCCAAGAACTTATGGACGAATTAAGAGTTCTTGCGAAAGCTCTTAATATTAAATTCTAAGGAGATATATGAATATTTGTATAATTGGTTTGGGATTAGTTGGTGGAACTTATGCTTTGGCTTTAAGAGAAAATCCTAAAATAAACAAAATTGCTGCTATCGATATTAACCAAGAAGCCATAAATAAGGCTATAGAGCTTGGGATTATTGATAATGGTGGAACAGATTCAAAAGATTTTCTTCCTGAAGCTGATTTAGTTATTATCTCTTTATATCCAAAATTAATTTTGGATTTTATAAAGGATAATTTAGATAATTTTAAAAAAGGTGCTATAATTACTGATGCAGCAGGAGTTAAAAAAAGTATAATGGATGAAGTTAATAAAATCCCATTGGAAGCTGATTTCATCTTCGGTCATCCTATGGCTGGTAGAGAAAAAATCGGACTCCAATATGCTGATAAAAATATCTTTAAAAATGCCAATTATATACTTACTCCCAATGAAAAAAATAAATCTGAGAATATAGCAACTTTAAAAGAGATAATTTACTCTATGGGATTCAAAAATGTCAGTGAAATTACAGCTGATGCCCATGATGAAATCATATCTTTTACAAGTCAGCTTACTCACGCAATAGCAGTAGCCCTTGTTAATAGTGACAATATGAAGTTTGACACAAATCGTTTTGTTGGAGATTCTTATAGAGACCTTACAAGAATTGCGAAAATAAACTCAAAATTATGGAGTGAACTTTTTTTAGAGAATAAAGAAAATTTAATCCACAAAATAGATGCATTTCAGGAAAAAATGGAGTATATTAAAAATGCTCTGTTAAATGATGATGCAGATGCACTTGAAAAAGAGTTTCAAGAATCAACAAAAAGAAGAGAACTTATAGATTAGGGCAGGATTTTATCTTGCCCTTTTTTCAAACCAGCGTGACGCTTGACTCACTAATTTTTCTTATCGCCAATGAGTTTTAGATAATAGTTTAGTTTCTGCTTGAGATATTATAAATAAAACCAAAGCTTATTCTCCTAAAGGATAAGCTCCATTACATTACGCAAAAGCTTCGCCGAACCAACGTGACGTTGGATTCATTGATTTTATTAGCATATGTGTTCAAGTACACGTTAAGGGATTAAGCGTCCTACGCTTAAGTTTGAAATTATAAAATTTAATTTAGGAGGAAATTATGAGCGCAAACTGGGGAAAAAACATTACAGTTTCAATATTTGGAGAATCTCACGGAGTAGCACTTGGAATAAATATGGGAGGATTACCCTCTGGATTTTCTGTAGACTTAGAAGCAATAAAAAAAGATATGGCACGTAGAGCTCCTGGACAAAGCGAACTTACTACTTCAAGAAAAGAAGCCGATGAATTTGAAGTATTAAGCGGATACTTTGAAGGGAAAACAACAGGAGCTCCCCTTGCTATTATTATCAGAAATACAAATCAAAGATCAAAAGATTACTCAGTTTTAAAAGATGTTCTTAGACCGGGACATGCTGACTACAGCGGAAAAATGA
>JAGNSM010000181.1 GCA_017988045.1 Fusobacteriaceae bacterium | reverse complement strand
TTGAAAAGGTAGATTAATATTTTCAAAATAAAACTCTACTTTATTACCTTCCGATATTTTTGTAACAAACAAATGACTACCTGTCAAAGGAACTAATGTTGAGATATCAAATTTACTTGTATCAATATAATCTGTTACTGTAATATTTTGCGCATTATAGCTACCTGTGTTTTCAAATCTTATCAAATAATGCACATATTCTCCTATAACTTCAGATGAAACTGTTTTTCCTTGCAAACAAGTTTTGTCATTCGGATCATAAGAATTTACAACTGTTTGATTCAAATTAAAAATATTATCAATCGGTATTTCATCCACTAAAGCGGATGTAATATTAGCTGTAAAACTTATTACATCATTTGCATTCAAAGCGGGAGATTCAGTTGGTGTATTTGCATTAAAAACAACCATTACTTCTCTGGACTCCATTGGAGATAAATCAGTAAAATTCCAAGATAACATATTCCCTGAAATAGTATTTTGTAATGGCACAGATGAAACTAAGTCTAATACATTATCGTTAAAAGTTAATGAAAACGAACCAGATTGCAATTGATTTCCTTTGTTTTTGTAAAATAATTTACATTTAGTATCAAATCCTGGTCTTGCAGGCGTCAAAGGTAAAATTGAAATTTCTAAATCAGGATGATTTCCATTTGGGGTAATACAAAAATTCTGAATAAAAGGACTTGGGTCATCAGGAAAAGTAACACTAACACTACTTGGCGTAATATTAAAATAAGAAGGATTTTCAAGTGAAGATATTAAATTGTAATTACCCTCTAATACTGAAATTGAATATTGTCCAAACTCATCAGGAATAAAACTTATTGGAACATTATTTGAGACCAAATTTAATTTTAATCTTGGAAATGAAATATCTTGAATATCGCAACCATCATTATTAAAATCCAACACATTATTTCCATTAATAAGATAACCATTTCCGCCAAGCAGTTTAATAGTTCCGTTAACAAATGTACCATTGTATTTAGTAAAGTTACCTGTTACTAATAGCCCATGATTTTCATCCTCAAATACATCATTAACCAATCCATTAAAACCAGAGCCAGTATCAAATGAATTTTCTATAATTCCATTAACTTTCAATTTCTTCAAAATCGAATATTCAGGCAATGGATAAATAGCCGGCATATAAACATTTATTAGTATTGTGTCATCACTTAATACTTTTACATTTGTTATATCGCTTGCTTCAGTATTAATGACAAAAGAATTATCAAGAGAACCATTTGGCATAAGCCTAAAAAGCTTCATTTGATTAAACCTAGTAAAACATGCTACTAATATTTTTCCATCAGACTGAACATCTATAGATTTTACTACAGCTAATTCTGGGAGATTAATAGGTTGAAATGTACTATCTAAAGTGCCATCTGAGTTTAGTCGAGCAATTCTATTTAAAAGAGTAGAGGAGCCATAAAATGAAGTAAAATTACCACCTATTAATATTTTATCATTATCTAATACTTTAAGACAAAAAGCTGAACCATTAGAAGTACCATTATACAATCTACAATCAAAAGACGAGTCCAAAACTCCATTCGAATCCATTCTTTGAACAGCGGCATAAGAACCAATGATTACACTACCATTTTGTTGAAGTCCAATATCATATATCTTAGAAGTTAAATAAGGCAACACTCCATTAAAAGAATTATCTAAGGTAAAATCTTGATTCAATCTTATTAAAAAATTAAAAAAACTAGTACTATTAACTTGATTATTTGGATAAGAATCTGTTACTTTTACTAAAACAACTTTACCGTTTGGTTGAACTAAACCTTTTGAAAAATAATTTCTATCACCAAAAGGACTATAAGCATTAGGATTTGAAAAACCTTGAGCCAAAACTTGATTGTAATTAATTGTACCATTTCTATTTAAAAGTTTAATCCCATTATGATGTTTCATTAACCCTCTAAATTGAGAAATACCCATAATCAAAATTTCATCATCAGATTTTTTCAATATTGATTTCCCTTTAAAAATCGAACTGTTCTCACTTTTGATTAAAAGAGAATTAGAATCAAATCTTGCGTATCTATAGTTTGCATTTTGAGAAACTAAATGACTCATAATATCACCACTTGATGTTACAAAAACACCTTTTGGACTAGTAAGTTCTTCATAAACTGACTGAGCCACAACAGTACCATTGGATGAAATTTTACTTAATACATTTGTATTTAAACAAAGAAAAATCTCATCATCAATATTTCTAACATCAAATGTCTGAACATTTGTTAAAACAGGAAATGAATTATCTAAACTCCCATCTGAATTTAATCTTCTAAAAGAATTTGGAGTTGATAATAAAATTTTTCCACTATTAAGAACTTTAATCCTTCTCTTAAAAAGAGATACTGCAGGACTTGATCCAAAATTAAAAGTTGCATCTATATTACCACTTTGATCAATTCTACCATAATAGTCCGTTGTACTTTTTGAAATCACATATAAAATTTTACCCGAAGCATCAATATCTAAGCTTGTAACCTCTAAATAATCTGAAACATTGATAACATCATTACCAGGCAAACCACCTCCATTTCTAGTCTTAAAAGTATAATCTCTCGTACCATTAGAGTTTAATATTAAAAAATTATTCGATGATGTAGTGGTTGAAGAAAACCAAAATTTACCACCAATAATTATTTTATCATTAGGCATTACTTTAACAGAAGTAATTTGTGTATAAGAATTATTACTGAAATTTACTGGGTTTAAAAGATTAAAAGTTGAATCAAAATCTCCATTAACATTAAGTCTCGCTATTTTATAACAAGAAATTGAATTTATCGAATTAAAAACTCCCACAAGGATAATTTTACCATCTGATTGAATATCAAAATCTTTTATCGAATTGAGTGTTGTAGCTCCCGAAATCGGTATATGAAAAGTTTGGTCAATAGTAAAATCAGAATTCAACCTAAAAAGTTCAGCCCCTTGACTATGATTTATTCCATACTCTGAATAACCCGTTACAGACCCCGAAAGAAGATATTCATCAACTAAAACTAAAAATTTTCCATTTTGTAATTCAACTATTTTTCTTGGTTGATGATGAATTAAAGAAACATTATCTTTATAATCAAAATTAACATCTAATTGAGCAGGATTTTGTGCTTCACAAATACAAAAAACTAAAAATGACAATAAAAGGTAGATTTTTTTCATTTTACTTATTTTAAAAATCAAATATACAATTTAAAACAAAAAATGTAATTAAATTCAAACTAAAAATATTTTAATTAATCATTAATACATTTTAAAACAAACTTATTCTTATTTTTGAAAATATTTTTAAACCATGATGCTCATTCGCTACTTATCGCAAATAGGAAAATACTTCATCATGTTGAAAGAAATTTTCAACAAGCCCACTAAATGGTCTGCCATGAAGCAATTAATTTTCAAAGAAATTGATGATTTAATTATCGATTCGCTTGGAATTGTTTCTTTTATATCATTTTTCGTAGGTGGTGTTGTAGCTATTCAAACGGCATTAAACTTAACCAATCCGTTAATCCCAAAATATTTGATTGGATTTGCAACACGTCAATCGGTTGTTTTAGAATTTGCACCTACCTTTATTTCCATCATTATGGCTGGAAAAATGGGTTCATTCATCACATCAAGTATTGGAACCATGCGTGTTACCGAACAAATTGATGCTTTGGAAGTTATGGGTGTTAATTCTTTAAACTATTTGGTTTTTCCAAAAATAATTGCTTTACTTTTATATCCGTTCGTAATTGGATTAAGTATGTTTTTAGGCGTTTTTGGAGGTTGGATGGC
>JAGNSM010000180.1 GCA_017988045.1 Fusobacteriaceae bacterium | reverse complement strand
TCTTTTTTAACAATTTCTTGTCCTTTAGGAGAAAGCATAAAACTTATTAAATCTTTTGCTGTACCAGAAACAGTTTTGTCAGCATACCAGTAAACTGCTCTTGAAATTGGATATTTTTTAGCTTTTACATTTGCTAAAGTAGCTTCTACTCCGTTAACAGTTACTTCTTTAACAGAATTATCCATGTATCCCATTCCGATATAAGCTATAGCACCTTTAGAATTTTCTACTTGTTGTTTAAGAGCTTCATTTGAAGGTAAGAATAATGCAGATGAAGAGTATTCCTCAGGACCTTTTTCATTCCCTTTTCTTAACACATGTTCTTTAAAGTAAACGTGAGTTCCTGAACTAGAATCTCTAGATAAAACTATAATCTTCTCATCTGCTCCACCAAGATCTTTCCAGTTTTTAATATTACCCATAAAAATATCTCTTAATTGAGCAGTAGTTAGATTTTTAACTGGGTTACTTTTATTTGTTATTATAGTTATTCCATCATAAGCAACTGTAATTTCTTGTAAGTTTAATCCAGCAGATTTTGCTTTTGCCCACTCAGCATCTTTCATTTCTCTTGAAGCTAAAGCAATATCAATTGTCTTATTTAGTTTTGCGGCTATTCCTGTTCCAGAACCTCCACCAGTAACTGAAATTTTTGATTTTTTATTAACCTTCATAAATTCTTCTGCTACTGATTGAGAAAGACTTAAAATAGTATCTGACCCTTTAAGTTGCACTAATTTATTGTCGCCATTTTTTTTGAATAATGCATAACTAGGTTGGCTAATTGCTGTCATTCCTGATAATACAAGTAATCCTACAGATAATAATTTTTTAAATTTCATTGTTAACCTCCTGATATTTTTTATCTCAAAATGATTATAGTATGGGAATGTAAAATTATGATTAATAAGGAGTAAAGGTATAGAAAAAAATAAAAGGAAATTATTTGATATTTTTACTAATGATTTACATTGAAAATAAATTATGAAAATTAAAGAAGAAAATTTAGCAGTTTGCAGTATATAACTATGGCTTATAAATTAATATATTAAAAATAATTGTGAATGCTTATTTATTAGGTAAGAAGACATTAGAAAAGTGAAATAAAATTAGATAATATAAAAGGAAGGCTTAAAGCCTTCCTTTCATACAAAACAAAGGGGATGGTTTTGTTAGAAACTATGACAGAAACCTTACGCTCCTGCCTCTTATATAAATTATATGACCTAGGTAAAGAAAAAACAACTATAAATTTTAATTATTCTAAGAAAGCATTTTAAGATTAGGAAACTATTCTTAAAACTTTAAATTTCCTAATTTATTATTAAAAGAAAAAAATAATGAATTGTTAGACTTATAAAGTTTTCAAAAATAGCATGATAATCAAGAATCGAAAAACAAGCTTTAATATATTGGATTAATGATAGAAATTTTAAATAATACCTATTTAAAAACTAAATACTTTGAAAAAATCATTTAATTTAGTATCTTTAAATTACAATAGTGCTAAAAATATAGTAAGAAAAATTTTAAAAGCCATATTTTATTACAATATAAATTATATATAGTTTGAGTATACATAGTATATTTGTATAAAAAGTAAAAATAGTGTTTAATGTATTTAAATAAAAATTTTAAGGAGGCAAAGTTATATGATTAAAGATATTGATTACAAAGTAACTAGCTTAGAGGAAATGTATGGGGAATATAGTTTTGGAGATAGAAGACTAAAAGCTAGCGTACCTAAAACAATATACAAAGAATTCAAAAGAGTACAAGCAGGAGAAATTGATTTAACTCTTAATGTAGCTGAAGTAATTGCTAATGCAATTAAAGATTGGGCTATTGCTAATGGAGCAACTCATTTTACTCACTGGTTCCAACCATTAACTGGATTAACAGCTGAAAAGCATGATTCATTCATTAATCCAACAAATGATGGTGGAGTATTAATAGAATTCACTGGTAAAGAATTAATAAAAGGAGAACCTGATGCGTCATCATTCCCAAATGGTGGATTAAGAGATACTTATGAAGCTAGAGGATATACTGCATGGGATACTACATCACCTTGTTTCTTAAAAACAGATAATACAGGTTCAATTACATTATATATTCCTACAGCTTTCGTTTCATATACTGGAGAAGCTTTAGATAAAAAAGTTCCTTTATTAAGAGCTATGAAAGCACTTGATACAGCAGCTATGAGAGTTTTAAAAGCATTAGGAAATAAATCATCTAAAAACGTAATAACAACAGTTGGAGCAGAACAAGAGTATTTCTTAATAGATAAAGAATACTACGAACAAAGATCTGACTTAATGCTTGCAGGAAGAACAGTTCTTGGAGCTGCACCTTCTAAAGGTCAAGAAATGAACGATCATTACTTCGGAAAAATCAAAGAAAGAGTATCTGCTTTCATGAAAGAGTTAGATTTTGAATTATGGAAACTTGCTGTTCCTTCAAAAACTAAACATCTTGAAGTAGCACCTAACCAATTTGAAATTGCTGTAGTTTTCTCTCAAGTTAACCAAGCAACTGACCAAAACCAATTAGTAATGGAAACAATAGAAAGAATAGCAAATAGACATAAATTAGCAGCTTTATTATCTGAAAAACCATTTGCAGGAGTAAATGGATCAGGAAAACATAATAACTGGTCAATGGCTACAAATGATGGAATGAACTTATTAGAACCTGGAGATAATCCAAAAGATAATGCACAATTCTTAGTATTCTTAACAGCTGTAATTGAAGCAGTAGACAGATACCAAGAGTTATTAAGAATGTCAGCAGCAAAAGCTGGAAATGACCATAGACTTGGAGGACATGAAGCTCCACCAGCAATCATTTCTATATTCTTAGGAGACCAACTATCTAACATCCTTGATGCTATGGTAGAAGGAATAGAAGGAGAAACAAGAACTGCTCAATTATTAGAAATTGGAGTAGATACTTTACCAAAACTTCCTAAAGATATGACAGATAGAAACAGAACATCTCCATTTGCTTTCACAGGAAACAAATTTGAATTTAGAATGGTTGGTTCATCAGCTTCAATAGCTGGACCAAACGTAACATTAAATTCAGCTGTTGCTCAAGTTCTTAACGAATTTGCTGAAAAATTAGAAGGTGCAGCTGATATTAATAAAGCAATCGCAGATTTAATTACTGAATCTTACAACAAACATAAAAGAATCGTATTTAATGGAAATGGATATGCTGAAGAGTGGGTAGTAGAAGCTGAAAAAAGAGGATTAGCTAATCTTAAAGATACAGTTTCAACATTCCCAGCTTTAATTAGCGATAAATCAATCGAATTATTTAGTGCTCAAAAAGTAATGACAAAAGAAGAGTTACAATCAAGATTCACAATTTACTCTGAAACTTATGCTAAAGAAGTAAATATTGAAGCTAACGTAATGATTCAAATGTGTAAATCGCAAGTATTCCCAGCTTCAAATGATTATGCTTCAAAATTAGCTAGATCAATCAATGAAATTAAAGAAGCTATGTCTGAAAGCGAAACATTATTATTACCTCAAAAAAGAAATCTAAAAGCGATTTTAGAAAACTTAAAAGGTTTAAAACAAAAAGAATTAGAATTAGAAAAATTATTAGAAGAAGCTGCAGATGTAGCTGATGCTTATGATAAAGCTAAATTCTACAGAGAAAAAGTAGTTTCAAAAATGAAAGAGTTAAGAGCTTTTGCTGATGAATTAGAAAAATTAGTTGATAAAAAAGCTTGGCCATTCCCAACATACGAAGATTTATTATTCAGATTATAATAACAAAAAGCAAGCTTGAAAAGGCTTGCTTTTTTTGTTA
>JAGNSM010000179.1:2570-3840 GCA_017988045.1 Fusobacteriaceae bacterium | reverse complement strand
ATTAATGTTGCAGATTATCCTTTTTCTAAAAGTGTAAATCCTAAAAATATTTTTTATGTAAATGAAGAACTTTTTTTTAGTGAAAATGATTATTATTATGCTCTTCAAAAAAATATTGAACTTTTGAAAAATGAAAATAGTAGTTTAAATGAAAAAGTAACTTTTGTAAATTATTTGTATGATAAAAAATATTATCTTATGGCACAAGCAATGTCCAAAGATATTGAAAATAATCTCGAAGGAGATAAAGGTATAGAAATATTGCAAAAAGATTTAAGTCTTCTTATTAATTATTTAATAATGAAAGAAAAAGGGGAAGTAAATGGAGTTAATGAGTAAAATAGAAGCTATACTTTTTTTGTATGGAGAAGAGCTAGAAGTAGAAAGACTGGAGAAGTTTTTTGAAGTTTCTAGGGATGAGATGGTAGAAGCTTTGGGGAAACTAAAAGCTTCAAAAGAGAATACAGGAATAAATCTTAAAACTAAAGATGGAAAAGTTTCTCTTGTAACCAATCCTCTGTATGGCGAAGTATTATTTAATTTTTTTAATCCAAAAGCAAAACCTAAAAAATTATCAAAGGCAGCACTTGAAACACTTACTATTATTGCCTATAGACAGCCTGTAAGTAAGCCTGATATAGAGAGAATAAGAGGCGTAAGCGTCGATGGAATAATAAGTACTCTTGAGGAAAAAGAACTTATAGAGTGTATAGGGACTCAAGATGGAATGGGAAGAGCAAAGCAGTACATGGTTACAGAGAATTTTCTAAAATATCTGAATATCAGAAGTTTGGAAGATTTACCTAATTATAAAGAGGTGGGTAATGGAGGAGAAACAGAGGATAAATAAGTATTTGGCTCAAAAAGGAATTGGGTCAAGACGTGAAATAGATAAATATATTGAGATGGAAATGATAACAGTTAATGGAGAGTTAGCTGTATCAGGGCAAAAAGTAGATGACAATGATAAAATAGAAATCAATGGAATGCTTATAGAGGAACAGAAAGAGAAAAAAGTATATTTTATGCTTAACAAGCCGCAAGGTTATATTTCGGCAGTAAAAGATGCTAGAGAAAAAACAGTAGTAGAGCTTATAGATACACCTGAAAGAATCTATCCAGTAGGAAGGCTTGACCTTAATACAGAGGGGCTTCTTATTCTTACAAATGATGGAGACTGTTATAACAAGCTTATCCATCCAAGAGCTGAAATATGGAAAACATATATAGCAAAGGTTTGGGGAAGAGTAACTGAAGAGGAAGTAAGAGA
>JAGNSM010000179.1:0-2470 GCA_017988045.1 Fusobacteriaceae bacterium | reverse complement strand
GATGAATATAAAGAAGCTGTAACTAAAAATCTTATAATTGACCCTGATTTTAAAAAGTTTATAGAACTTGGTTATGAAATGAGAATAGTAAGTGCAGGAACTTATGAAAATATACTGCCTAATTTTGAAAAAGAGGGAATAGATATTCCTGTGGAACATATTTATTCGAATAAATTAACTTTTAACGAAGATAATATTGAGATAAATTTTCCATTTGATAATGAAGACAGTGATGAAGGAATTTGTAAAAAAACAATTTTACTAAAATATAAAAATAGATATAAAAAAGTATATTTTATTGGAGATGGATACTCTGATATAGGCGCTGCAACTGAAGCAGACTTTGTTTTTGCTAAAAAAGGTAGGTATCTTGAAAAATTCTGTAAGGATAATTCTATAGAGTTTTTTACTTATGAAACCTTTGCCGATATAATAGAATATGTAACTGAAAATTTGGGAGGTAAAAAATGTCTTTGACTAAAGAAGAAGTTCTAAAAGTTGCACATCTTGCAAGACTTGAGTTTAAAGAAGATGAAATCGAAAAATTCAGAGGAGACCTTAATAATATAATAAAATTTATAGAGGAACTTCAAGAGGTAGATACAAATGGAATAGAACCAATGTATCAAGTAAATCATGAACAGGAAAATAACTTTAGAGCAGATGAGATAAAAGAGTCTTTATCAAGAGATAAAGCTATGCTTAATGCTCCTCAAAAAGAAGATGGAATGTTTATAGTTCCAAAAGTAGTAGGAGAAAACTAATTTAGGAGGACTTATGGAGAAATTATATAGTTTTAGCGCCGTAGAATTAGTAGCTAAACTTAAAAATAAAGAGATTACAGTAAGCGATTTGGTAAATAGTGTATATGATAGAATAGATGAGGTAGAAGAGAAAATAGGAAGTTATGTTTCTATAGTTTCAAGAGAAAAAGCTCTTGAGTCAGCGAAAATTTCTCAAGCAAAATATGATAATGGAACTGAAGGAACTTTAGAAGGAATACCTGTAGCCATAAAAGATAATATGGTAAGTGATGGAGAAAGAACCTCGGCTGCCTCAAAAATACTTGAAAATTATGTTGGAGTTTATGATGCCTTTGTTGTAAAAAAACTTAAAGAAGCTGGAGCTATAATTATAGGGAAAGCTAATATGGATGAGTTTGCAATGGGTTCTACAACAAAAACATCAGCAGTAAAAGAAACAAAAAATCCTTGGGATTTAACAAGAACTCCCGGAGGAAGTTCTGGAGGAAGTGCAACAGCAGTAGCATCAGGAGAAGGAATACTTTCTCTTGGAAGCGATACTGGAGGAAGTATCAGACAACCAGCTTCTTTTAATGGAATAGTTGGACTTAAACCAACATATGGAAGAGTTTCAAGATATGGGCTTATAGCCTTTGCGTCTTCTCTTGACCAAATAGGACCTATGGGAAAAACAGTTGATGACGTTGCTCTAATGTTCTCAGCTATAGAAGGCTATGATGAAATGGACAGTACTTCTATTAAAAGAGAAAAAGAAGATTTCTTGGCGGAAATAAATGATGGAATTAAAGGACTTAGAGTAGGAATACCAAAAGAATATTTTGAGTATGAACTTAAACCTGAATTCAAGGCACTTATGGATAGCAGTATAGAGAAATTTAAAGAGCTTGGGGCAGAAATAGTAGAAGTAGAACTTCCACACACAAAATATGCGGCACCAGCTTATTATATAATTGCTCCAGCAGAAGCTTCATCAAATCTAGCTAGATTTGACGGAATCAGATATGGATATAGAGCGAAAGAGTTTGATGGGGTAGAAGACCTTTATATCAAATCAAGAAGTGAAGGTTTTGGAGACGAAGTAAAAAGAAGAATTATGATAGGAACATATGTTCTAAGTGCAGGATTCTATGATGCTTACTACAAACAAGCTCAAAAAGTAAGAAGAATAATTAAAAATGATTTTGATAAAGTATTTGGGCAAGTAGATGTTATTTTAGCTCCTGCAACAACAGGAACAGCATTTAAACTTGATGAACCAAAAACTCCAGTTGAACTATATCTTGAAGATGTATTTACTATACCTGCAAATCTTGCGGGAATTCCTGGACTTGTAGTACCAGCAGGGAAGGTAGAAGGATTACCAGTTGGGATTCAACTTCTAGGGAAGGCCTTTGATGAGAAAACTTTACTTAAAGCAGGAAAAGCTTTTGAAACTGCTGTAGGTAAAATGGAAATGCCGAAACTGTAGGGTTAATTAGGAATTAGTAGTTAGAAATTTAAAAGATAAAACCTTGGGCTTCTCGCCCAAACCTCGTAAACGTGGGACGTTTAATCCCTTAGATTAAAATTCAAAATTAGTGTATATTGAAAGGTATCTAATCTAAGAGTTAAATATCTTGTAAAGATGTTGGATATTGTTCAGTTATAATCTTTAAAAATAGGTTCTAACTCATTATACCCTAGTTAAGAATTATTGATTTAAAGTG
>JAGNSM010000178.1 GCA_017988045.1 Fusobacteriaceae bacterium | reverse complement strand
TAACATAATAGAGCTTATACGAAACGAAAAATAAATAGTGTTATATTTCAAAAAGTTATGCTATAAGAAATTGGGGACGCAAACCTAAAAAGCCGACTTGGAAACAAGTCGGCTTTTTTATGAACAGTTTTGATAGTTATTGCCAATAAATTTGTTTAAAAAGCAGTCATTTTTGGGATTTTTGCCCAAATTACAAGGTTCCTGGATATGAAATTATCCCCATTTCTTGTGGATAAAATTCAGGCTATTTTGTACGTATATGCTCACACCAATCTCTGCCCTTTGCGGCTGTCCATGATTAGGAAATTTTTCTATGATGAAATCATGAAGGAATAGGAAGTTCCGGAACAAAAAACAATAATAATAAGTTCAAACACCAGGAACGTGAGGTAGCACAGCAGCTACCACAGATCGCACAATAAAAAACCCTGACAGGATGTCGGGGTTTTTTATTGCTAAAATTTACTGTGGACAAGTCTTATTATGTAAATTGTAGAGGAAATTAATACTATAATTTTTAGACACATAAACAACCATGCTACTTATCGTCTGTCGACTTATTGTCATCATATTTACATTATTTGAAATCAACTAAGTGATTTCAAATATGTTTCGTAAACCTAGTCATAAATTACTACTGATTATCTCTAATAATTTAAAAAGTTTTAGATCTGCAAAAAATATTTCTCAAGAAGAACTTGCTGAGTTATGTAAATTGCATAGAACTTATATTGGAGCAATCGAAAGATGTGAAAAAAATCTTTCACTTAGTTCTTTAGAGATAATTGCTGAAACACTTGGAATCACGGTTTCTGAACTATTGATTCCAAGAGACTTTCATGACGCTAAAAACAGCAAATGATTATGTACGTAATATCCAGAATGCAAATATTACAATTCATACTCCGATAGTAATTGGTGATCCTGATCTATGGATTCCTGATGAAATATTAGAAAGATTACTTAATGATAAATTATATGGCTTTGATGTTAGTGCATATGCAGTAAAATCAAGATCTAAAGTTGTAAAACAAAAAGTTTGTGAGATTTTAGGATATCCAATCGAAAGAACTTTTCCTAAAGTGCAGCCTCGATTTACTGGTCAAAATTTTGATACATATAATCAAAAGTCTAGAAATCTACAGATTTGGAATGAAGAAGTATCAGCAGAAAGACGTTATGTCATTATTGGTATCAATGAAAAAGATATTATTTACAAGGTTAAGGTAATTAATGGTGAAGAACTAGCCAAGTTAGATACTACAGGGAAAATTACTACTAAATATCAAGCTAAATTTGTGCCCAACCAAACTTTAGAGCTTATATCTCCAACAGATACCCCTCGTTTAATTCCTCATCTCTCAGCAAATATTTTTCACCCAAATAAATCCCCAATTGGTTTTCCTGTATCGCAAGAACTATTTTCAATAAACGAAATTTATAACCGATTGGCTCCATTAATAGGCAAGACATTCAATGATCCAGGTATTATTCAAGAACGTAATAGAGGTGCAGGATTACATAAACTAGTCTGTGAAGCTTTGGGATATTCAAGTTATGCAGACGATGGAAAATTTCCCGATATAAAAAATCAATTATTAGAAGTCAAACTTCAAACATCACCAACAATTGATTTAGGATTAGTATGTCCTGATAGTTTAGAAAATATAGGATTATCTATCGATACCACGATACTCCGTCACTGTGATACCCGATATGCAGTCTTTTATGCCACTACTAATGGCACTTTAGTAACGCTTACTAATCTAGTGATTACAACTGGAGAAAACTTTTTTAACAGATTCCAGCAATTTCAAGGAAAAGTGGTAAATGGAAAAATACAGTTACCACTTCCATCCAATTTTTTTAATTAAGTTGAAATGCCTTAAAGACAAGTTGGTCTAGCTTGTCTTTAAGATTCTGTTCTTTCTCTAGATTGGTTTCCTGATAAATATTTTTAGATAACTCAATCAATTCCTTAGAGTTATCTAGACTAGGGTCAGGAATTGGAAATTCTTCAACATACTGCTTCATGAATCTTCTTTTCCCTGAATATAATTTGTTATTAAATTTATAGTCATAAAACATTTCTATAAATTTAGAGTTCGCAACAGCTAAACATAGCCACAGTAACTCATTATCTTCAGTATTATTTGGTGTAATCCAATAGCACTCACCATTTACAATATTTTCATCTAGATCCATCCAAAATTTTGGTTTTTCGGAGATATCGGGGAAAACTATTTTCGGCTTACACCAAAGGCTAGGGTCTTGAGGCACCCATAATTCATACCAGTTTCTTCCAGCCTTCATTAGGTATTCACGACTGCTTAGTTTTTCTTTATATTCTTCAAGATACTTTTTAGTAAAAGGATAATCATTTAAATCAATAGCTTGTTTCTTACCTTTTTCATTACTAGTATGAGGATAAATAATTTCTTTAGGTTTCTTAGGTGCTACTGCCTTAAATTGTTGAGCACAATCACTTGTTAACAAATATCTGAGTAATTCAGGTTTTAACTCAAATTTATCCCAATCATCACGAATAAAAACTTTATCTGCTGTAGATTTTACACCTACTCGAATTGGCCCTACGTCTTTAAAGGTTTTCCAAGTATTTTCAGCTACCTTACTTAACCAAGTATCATTTATTTCTGTACCTACCGCCCATACATTATTCCTAGACTTAGATAAATTCAAAACGCCCTTAACAATTTCGAAATTTACTTTGCCTACCTTAATATATTTAGAACTACCTTCTAATTCAGAGAAAATTGACCCAACCCACTTATGATCTTGTTTCGATTTTTTAACTTCATAAATAGTAGTAAATTCTGGATTTCCCCCACTTTCTTTATTCTTTTTCTTGGAAAAAACTAATGCAGGTAATACTGCCGCTGAAGTAAATACTTTTGTATCTCCTAAATCATAAATAGATTGAATATCCAAAGTATCTAATAAAAAATCTCTTAGAACTTTTCCAGACTTAATTGATAGAAAACGATTAGATGTTATTGTTGCTGATACACCATTATGGCTAAGTAATTTAGCAATCACCATCATAAAAGCATAATAAATATCTGTTTTTCCTTTTAAATCAAATTCTTTAGATATCTTTTGAGACTTTTCACTACCAATGATTTGAGTTCTTATATACGGGGGATTTGCAATAATGATATCAAAATAATTTTCCTTATTTGAATCATAAAAATCTAGAAAATCATTCTTTAATAAAATCAGCTTAACATTCGGATATTCATTTTGAATTGAAGTCTTGATCTCCTCAAAATGAGAGTCATCAAGATCAACGCCTACAATTTCAACTTCAGAAAATTTAGACACTTCTAAATTTCGTAATAGTTCAGAGATAAGAATCCCATCTCCGATACTTGGATCTAAGACCCTAATTTTTTTATTTGAGAAATCACTGCTATCAAGGTAACTAATAGCTTTTTTTGCTACAAATTCAGCTAATTCAACTGGTGTGTATGTAACTCCATTTTTCTTATCTTCATGAATATTTTGAAAACGTGAGGCTAAGATATTCATGATTTTTGCTAATTCCTATGTAAACGACAAATGATTATAGCGTTTTATGAGTTTTTTTAGATCTCAGATAAATTTACTTTGCTAAAATTTCATCACAAATAAACCCACTTAACATAAAACTTCTTATTCGAAATTTGAAGTGTAAGCCCCCAATAGAAAAAGCCAGTACAACTGGCTTTTTATTGTCACGTATAAATCTAAGACTTCTTTTAATCGTTGCTAACATGATATTTCATGGCTTCTAAACCATTGATTTTAGGTTAAAGATTTTGGCTGCCATGACGTTACTTTGGGGTGTAC
>JAGNSM010000177.1 GCA_017988045.1 Fusobacteriaceae bacterium | reverse complement strand
TAAATTTTTGGTTCTTTTTCTTTTACGAAATCGATAGTTGCATCTATAAGATTTTTAATTTCTTTAGCTGTTCTTAAAGTCTCTTTCGAAGTAAATTCTATAGCCTTTAACATATAAATAATCCATGATTCCCAATCATTATCTTTTGTTACTTTGTTCAGGAATTCGTAATATTCTTTCTTATTTCTGATGATGTATGAACTTAAATAAAGAATGGGGGAATCTAGTAAACCTTCTTTTAGTAAATAAAGAATATTAAGAATACGCCCTGTTCTTCCATTACCATCATAAAATGGATGAATAGCTTCAAATTGATAATGAGTAACTGCAAGTTTAATTAAAGAGTCAATATCGTCCGGAATATTATAGTATTCTTCAAGATTAGCTAGCAATTTTCTTATAAGTTCTTCTCCCGATGGGGGAGTATAAACAGTTTCTCCTGTTAATGCATTTTTTAATGCAGTTCCCGGAAGCTTTCTTATTCCGCCACGATTTCCTTCAAGTATTTGCTGAATCTCTATTATCATATTTGTAGTTATTAATTCCTTTTCTTCAATTAATTTTACTCCATACCAAAGAGCTTCTCTGTATTGAAGAACCTCTTTTGTGTTAGCATCAATTTTAGATTCTGTAGTAGCCATAGCCTTGTATAGACTGTCATTTGTAGTTATTATGTTTTCAATTTCAGAACTGGCTTTAGCTTCTTGAAGAGCAATTGTACTTATTAATATTTCTTTATTTGGTATAACTTCTGCATAAGCTTTTAACTCTGCAAGAGCCCTTGTTGCTTTATTTAATTGCTTAAGAACCGTTTTTGATTCAATATCGCCTTCTGGTGGAAGATATCTTAATTCATTATTTGCTTTCATAATAAACTCCTTTTGGAAAATTTTAACCTTTTTTACCAATTAATATAAAAATATAGGAAACTTTGCCTCCTTTATCATACATTATAGTATTTTTATAAAAAAAATACTTTTATATTTTTAATTATGGCATTTTTTTTAATTTTGTACTCATATAATAATGTTTTTCTTAAAAAATTACAAGTTATTTTGCAAAGGATTATTAATAAAGCAAAATATAAAGTATTTATAGACTTAAAAAAAGCAATATTCTAACAAATGTTAAAAACAAAAGGTAATCAGAAAGTAGAAATAAAAAATATTAAAAAACAGGAAATAGCATTTTCCTGTTTAAAGTTTTACTTATATTATTTCAAAATGTTTTAATGCATGTTTTATTCTATCATCTTCTATACTCTTTGTAACAAATGATGCTTGTTCAAATAATAAAGGATGTCCATTACCCATTACAATACTATTAGTAACGTAATTAAGCATAGGTAAATCATTATTACTATCACCTATAGCAAAATAAAATCAATAAATTACATATTCCTCGCCATGTTTTTAGTCCCATTTATCTTGGATACTATTTTTAAAAGTCATACTGTTCTGGAAATTTCCCTTTAATCTTCATTAAGAGAGGTTCTTCTATTTTAACTCCAATAGTGTCTATCTTTTCAACTTTTATAGAAAATCCCCATTCATCTCCATAGTCAAATAAATATTCAAATGTTTTTCCTTCACATAATCCTAATTCTTCTATTTTTATTTCATCTGTGTACTTATTTCCCATATCTTCTGGCGATACATAGGTATTGAGTGAACCCATTTCATCTTCTATATAAAAACAATATAAATGGTCGTTATCAAACCTTATTATTTCCTGAATTATATTGTGCAACTCTTCCAGAGTTATTTTTGAATTAACTTTAAACACTGCATAAGCTTTTTCATATGAAACTTTGAAGCTATAAGTTCCTTTAACTACTCTTTGCTCTTGCTTTACTGTATGCTCCAACTTACCTTTGATAAATAACTCTTTAAAAGTAGTTATAAAAGCTTCATCTTCTAATTTTGTATTTTTTTCATCAAATTCAAATGCATAGTTGTTCCAGTCATTAAAATCTCTTTTTTCATATAGTTTTTCTATTACTTTATTTCCAAATTCATTAAACATAATAGCATTACATATGTCATATGAACCTGACTTTTTATTTTCAAATTTTACATTAAAAAGTCCAAAATATTCAAAGGAAAGTAACAGATTACGACCCAAACTCTTTATTTTATTAGAAGATTTAATTTCATTAAGATTTATCCAAGAATTGACACTATTTGTTCTCAGTGCATTTACTATAACTGATAAATTCGTTTCAAGCTCTTCAAATAGGCCAAAATTATACAAATTATTCCAATTAAAATGGCACCACCAAACTTCAAGTAAATAGAAGTACTTTTCTGTATTATTAAATGTATTATAAATATCAAGATAATCCGTCTTTTGTAATACTTGAAATTTCCCCTCTTTTCGTTTTTTAAATAACTTTGAATTAATCGACAGATAATAAATAAAACTAAAAAATGGATAATGTTCTTGTTGAGGTCTCATTGATAACTCATATGGACTTGTAATTACCCGGTTTAAATCAATTAGAGCCTGAATAGGAAATACCTCTTTTGCATTTGTTAGTTTAGTGTTATTAGTACATAAATATTCTATAGTCCTATCGAAATCGTATAGAAGACTACTTTTTAAATCTTTAATTTCTAATTTTTTCGTCATACTCATCTCCAAAATTAATCTTTAAAAACTTTTTAGGCTAGGGACTAAAAATCAAGGACTGCTAGGAAAATTATCAAGCAGTTTATATTTTCTTCTTTAACCTATATTTTTGCTTATTGCTTCTAGGTTTATCTGGAATTGTCATTTCTACAAGTCCTTCATTAATTGAAGGAAGCAGATAATTTTTTCTAAAAGTATCTCTATGTTTTAAATTTAACTTCTCCATTATTTCATTGGCTGTCAAAGTATCATTTCCAATTGCAGTTATTAGCCTTTCTACTTGGTCGGTAACATGTTCGGTCACTTGGTCGGTTTTTCTTATCTCAAGTAAAGTTTCATAAATTGCATTTCATATAAATGCTATAATTTTTCATATAAACAATCACATCTTTTCTTTTCTATTTTTAAATTTTACCACAAAAAATATAAATACAAAAGACCAAGGTTTAAAAAGAATTTTGATGAAGAAGTAAATTATTATACTTTACGTTCGTTATTATGTGAGAATTCTTTAAGGACTAATTAGGACTTATGCATTGTTTCTATCAGCATTTTAGTTTGTATTTTGCTATTTTATATACCTATAAATCGTAGTCTTACTTACTCCCGTAGCTTTCGTTATCTCTGAAATACTACAAACTTTCTCTTGGTACATCTTAAGTGCTATGTTTATAGCCTTCTCATCCTTTTTAGGTCTTCCACCTTTTTTTCCCCTAGATCTTGCAGCAGCTAACCCTTCTAAAGTTCTCTGAGAAATTAAGTCTCTTTCAAATTGACTTATCCCGGCAAAAATAGTAAACATAAGTTTTCCTTGGGGAGTTGAAGTATCCATCCAAGATTCTTTAAGGGATTTTATATTAGCTCCCTTTTTCTCTATTTGGTCCACTAAGCTAAAAAGGTCTTTTACACTTCTACTCAGTCTTGTAAGGTCAGAAATAATAATAAGGTCTCCATTTCTAAGTTGTTCCATAAGTTTATCTAGTTCAGGTCTTTCTTTTTTAGTTCCTGTAATTTTTTCTTGAAAAATCTTTTCGCATCCAGCTTCTTTTAAACTATCTAGCTGCCTATCTAAATTTTGTTCTTCTGTACTTACCCTTGCATACCCTATTTTCATTTTTACCCCCAGGAATGAGAATTTAATTTTTCCTTTCTAAATTATACCATAATTACTTCAAAATAGAACCAAAAAGGTATTTTTCAAAAAATAAAAGTACATTAATTTT
>JAGNSM010000176.1 GCA_017988045.1 Fusobacteriaceae bacterium | reverse complement strand
ATATTCAGCCAACTCTGAAGCTGCAAAAACTTCATCAAAAACTACGCAAGGAGTTGAATCTAAACTTTCTTGTGCAAGAATAACAGTAGGAATTCCACTTTTCCTAATTATTTCTTTGTGTCTCAAGGTAAGTTCAGTTGCCACAAGAATAATTCCATCAACCATTTTTTCTTGAAAAACTTGATAAAGTTCAATTTCCCTATCAATACTATGATTACTGTTTCCCAAAATGAGAGTATATCCTTTTTCACTAATATATTCGTCAATTCCAGCAACAGTATCACCAGAAGAAGTAGAATTAATTTTAGGAAGTATAACGCCAATTGTATGGCTTTTATTTAGAAGCAGAGCTTTGGCATAGGCATTAGGTCTGTAACCTGTTTCTTCTATTATTTTCTCGACTCTTTCACGTACATCTGTTTTTACATATCCAGAGTTATTAACTACTCTAGATATTGTAGATGTTGAAACATTAGCTAATTTTGCAATTTCTTTTATTGTCATTTATTTCCTCATTCTTTTAAGTTTTTTTATACTCTAAAATATAGTAAATATTTTGTTATAAAGGAGTGGCGAGGACGGTAGTCCTTGCTGTTGGTACAGGTGATGTCCAATGTCATCAACTTAAAGCATTTTCATCATATTATGACCTATTGTCATGCCGACAAGGGAGGTATCTTGAGATTTCTCGTGCCTCGAAATGACAAATTATAGTTTTAAAAAATCCTACAGTTAAATACAGCATAGCCTACTTTTTTATTATATCTAAATGTTAAAAAGTCATTTTCATATATCTATCACATTATAAGCTTTTTTTCTTAGAATTTAAAGAGGTAAAAGTATATTTTTAATTTTATTTGACAAATTTTACTAAAAATAGTATTATCATTTTATGAAAAGCTTTTCATAAAAAGGAGGGTTATTTTGAGTATAATTTGTATTGGAGAATTACTAATTGATTTTATATCACAAAATATAGGAAATAGTTTGGCTAATTCTGATATTTTTCTAAAAAAAGCTGGAGGAGCTCCTGCTAATGTAGCTGCAGTAATTAGTCGTTTAGGTGGAAAAGGATTATTTTGTGGGAAAGTTGGACAAGACGCCTTTGGTGTTTTTTTAGAACAAACACTTTTAGAACACGGTGTTGATTGCTCATTGTTAGTTAAGGATTCTAATGTTCCAACAACTTTAGCCTTTGTTTCATTAGAAGAAAATGGTGAAAGAGATTTTTCTTTTGTTAGAGGTGCAGATAAAAATCTAGAGATTTCAGATATAAATATTTTGAAAGTTGATGAAGCAGACATATTACATTTTGGGTCGGCTACTGGATTTTTAGATGGAGCTTTAAAAGATACATATTTCACTTTGTTAAATTATGGAATAGATAATAAAAAAATTATATCTTTTGACCCTAATTATAGAAGTGCTTTTTGGAAAAATAACAAAGAAAATTTTGTAAAGTATTCAATGGATTTCATAAAACATGCAGATATACTAAAAATAAGTGAAGAAGAGTTATATATACTAACGGATATCTCAGATTTTCATAGTGCTGTAAAATTCTTACACAAAATGGGTGCGAAACTAATAACAGTAACTCTCGGAAAAAATGGAACATTTGTTTCAAATGGAATTGAATCAGAAACAATTCCAAGTATAAAAGTCAATTCTATTGATAGTACAGGGGCAGGAGATGCTTTTATAGGGGCATTCTTGTATTACTTATCAGAAAATAATTTAAATTTATCTAATTTTGATAATATAAAAAATTACATTGCTAAGGCTAATATTGTGGCAGCAAAAGTTTGTACAAAGATGGGTGCAATGGAAGCATTATCAGCCATCAATGAATAGTTTGTTTTCCTCATGTAACAAATATAAATAAAATCCCGAGCAAAGTTTATTTTGCTCGGGATTTTATTTAAGGCTTACTGAATTAGAATCAATTTTTAAAAGTTGTGGATTACGCAGCCAACTTGAGCCTCCACAGGATACCTAAATCTGCAAAATTCATGCAGATTTCATAAACCTAACGTTGGACGTAAATAAAATCATAGAAATTAATTTAAAATTTTATTTATTATGGTGTCCAGTCACCCTTGCATTAATTTCTTTAAAATAAACTTGGACACTTTTGAAGTCAATGAGTTTCTATTTTTCAGCAGACCCTATTTATCTAATTCTTTAATAAAATATTTAACTGTTCTTCTAGATTTCAACTCTTTACAAATATCACAGAAAAATTGTTGTGCTCCACAAGCTTCAAGTAATTCAAGTTCGCTATCACACACATCACATTTTGCTCTTTTTCCATATGTTTTCCCACAAGATTTGCAAGAGTATTTTCCAGTTATCCCGTCTTTTTCTATCTCTTCTCCACAATTAGGGCATAAAATTGATTTTTTCATATCCATACTATCAACCTCCTATTTTTCATATTATAATCCAAATGAATTCTTAAGTAAATACTTTTTACCAAATATATAGCTTTAAGCCTTGAATTACAAATTTTAAGCATAATAAATTCTAGATATTTTTTTGATTTTATGCTAAAATTATGGGAAAGTATAAAAAATTATAGGAGGAAAATATAGATGATAGCTACTAGCAATCTTGAATTGAGATTTGGAAACAGAAAACTATTTGAAGATGTAAATGTTAAATTTACACCTGGAAACTGTTATGGACTAATTGGTGCAAATGGTGCAGGAAAATCAACGTTTATAAAAATATTAACAGGAGAAATTGATCCTACTCATGGAGAGGTTATTATTGGATCTAAAATGAGATTGTCAGTTCTTAAACAGGATCACTTTGCGTACGAAGAAAATACTGTTTTAGATGTAGTATTAATGGGGCATGAAGAATTATATGGTATAAAAAAAGAACAAGAAATGTTATATTCAAAACCTGATGCAACTACAGAGGATTTTGATAGAGCTGGAGAGCTTACAGATAGAATAGAAGAGTTAAACGGTTGGACTGCTGAGACTGATGCAGAAATCCTTTTAAATGGATTAGGAGTGACGCCAGACCTTCACTACAAACTTATGAGTGAACTTAATGAAGGAACAAAGGTAAAAGTTTTACTTGCACAAACACTTTTTGGAAATCCTGATATTCTTTTACTAGATGAGCCTACAAATGGTCTTGATTTAAAAGCGGTAAAATGGCTAGAAGATTTCTTAATGGATTTTGATGCTACAGTAATAGTTGTTTCACATGATAGACATTTCTTGAATAAAGTTTGTACACATATAGCTGATATTGATTATGGTAAAGTAAATATGTATGTTGGAAACTATGATTTCTGGTATGAATCTAATCAATTAATGCTTACTTTAGTTAATAATAAAAATAAAAAATTAGAGCAAAAAAGAGCAGAACTTCAAGAGTTTATTGCGAAATTCTCTGCTAATGCTTCTAAATCAAAACAAGCAACTTCTAGAAAAAAACAATTAGAAAAATTAAAACTTGAAGATATGCAAGTTTCAAATAGAAAATATCCGTTTATTGAGTTTAAACCTGATAGAGATGCAGGAAACAATATGCTTAAGGTAGAAGGATTAACAAAAACTGTAAATGGTGTTAAAGTTTTAGATAATTTATCATTTACTGTTAATACTGGAGATAAAATTATTTTATTAGGAAGAGACGATATTACAAAAACAACTCTTTTACAAATCCTTGCAGGAGAATTAGAGCCAGATGAAGGTTCATATACTTGGGGAGTTACAACTGCACAAAGTTATTTCCCTAAAGATAATTCTGCTTACTTTAGTGATCCTACTCTTGATTTAGTAGAATGGTTAAGACCATACTCTGATGACCCTCATGAATCTTATGTAAGAGGATTCTTAGGAAGAATG
>JAGNSM010000072.1 GCA_017988045.1 Fusobacteriaceae bacterium | reverse complement strand
TGTTGAAAATATAGAAAATGGATTAGATGCTTTAAATTTAATTGAAAAGAAAAAAGATGAATGGAGCCTCATTCTTCTTGATTTAAATTTACCAGGAATCAGTGGAGAAGTCTTGTGTAAAAAGATAAATTCTATTAGTAAAATCCCTATTATTATAATGAGTGCCAAGGGAGAGCTAGAGGATAAAATTAGCCTTTTCGACATGGGAGCTAAAGATTATGTTGTTAAGCCTTTTGATTTTCTTGAGCTAAGTGCGAGAATTAGAGTGCATATTCTTGCTCAAAAAGAAGTAGATATGTATAAATATCTGGATTTGGAAGTTGATGAGAAAAGTTATACAGTAAAAAGGGGTAACGATTGTTGGGAACTTAGTAAAATGGAATTTGATTTACTAAAACTCTTGGTTATAAATAGTGAAATGGTTTTAACAAGAGATAAAATTATTGATAGAGTATGGGGCTGGGAAATTAGTGACAACTTACTTGACTCTACAATTAAAAATTTGAGGAAAAAAATTGATAAAGATTATGAAATAAAGTATCTTCATACAATTAGAGGTGTTGGATATGTCATCAAAAAAGGTTAAAAAAATTGGTGAACAAATAGTTTTTTTAAATACTACATTAACAGCCATATCAATTATAATTTTTTCATTTATTTCATATATTACTTTTACAGGGCATAATATAAAAAAAGAAGTATTTGAAATGTATATTCTTGGGGATAGCTTGGTTAAAGACTTTAGTAAACTCTCCTTTTCTGAAATTAAGAAAGATTACAAAGAGCTTATTTATGAAGATAAAGAAGAGATAATTATATGGCTAAGCGAAAATAATAACGAAATTATTTTTGGGAAAAAATTAGATTTTATTAATCTAGATAAGCCTACTGGCTGGTATTATAAAAGAGGTGAAGGACTATATCGTTATAAAAAATGTGTTGAAAGCGACAGAATATATATCTTTTTTAGAAATATTGAAATTTTGGAAATATTAGAAAAAGGATTAAAGCTATTATTGATTGATTTCTTGTTTATTATTTTGACATTCATCATAACTATTATAGGTGCAAAAAGAATTCTTGAGCCCCTTTCTGCCATAATTGATAAGGCTAAATTAATTGACGAAAACAATTTAGATGTTCGTCTTCCTAAAAAAACAGATGATGAATTAGGTGAACTGGTAGAAGTTATCAATAATAGTATTGAAAAAATACAGAAGTCATATAAAATACAAAAGAGTTTTACACATAACGCTTCTCATGAACTAAAAACTCCTTTAGCTATTATGAAAGGATATTTGCAGATTTTACATTGGGGAAAAACAGACCCTATTTTGTTTAATGAGTCATTGGAGAATGCAGAAGGTGAAATTGAAAATATGACAAATATTATAGATAGATTGTTTTTACTTAGTAAGTTTGAAAATATTGAATTAAATATTTCTACAATTAAAATTAGTGAATTATTCAATAAAATTGTTAATGATTATAAAATCTTAGGAATTAATAGAATTCAAATTTCAAGAGATTTTGGGGAAATTAATGCGGATAAAAAGCTTTTTTTAGAGGGGATTAGAATTCTTGTTGACAATGCTCTAAAATTTTCAGAAAAAGAAGTTATTTTAGATAGTTATAGTGATGAGGATTTTCATTATATAAGCGTAAAGGATTTTGGAGTTGGAATTGAAGAGAAAGAAACTGGTAAAATATTTGAAAGATTCTATAAAATAGATGAATCTAGAAATAGTAAAAACAATGGATTAGGACTTGGTTTATCAATAATTGAAGAGATTGTTAAAGCCCATAGTGGAAAGTTAATAATTGATAGTAAGGTAAATGTCGGAAGTTCTTTCATAATTAGAATTCGGAAATATATCTGTCAAAATTAAAATTATAGTTAAAAAAAAGTACCCATGTTAACATGGGTACTTTTAGTATTATCAATACGTCCAACATCGGTACTCTATAGAATCCAGTAAAACTATAACAGTAGAAACTACTGAACTAAAAAACTTTTCCTATTTTTAATGTGTCTTTTTGAGGACAACTTTCAATACAATTGAAACAACTTATACATTGTCCATCTTGAACTACATGTTGCTTTGAAACCTCAATATTCATTGGACAGACTTTATCACATTTCTTACAATTCACACAATTTGACTCATTTCTTTTAATGGAAAATAAACGCAATTTTCCTAATAAACCATATCTAGCTCCTTCTGTACAGAGATAACTGCAAAATGGTCTATCAACAAAGAAAGACAAAATCCCATAGAATATAACTATTCCCCATATTAATCCTTTTGGTTTGCTTGGACTAGAATGTTGCACAGTATTATTAGAACTGTTATTATTTTCAGTACTTTTTATTGCTTCTTTTTTTACTTCTTGATTATTAGTGCTGCTTATGACTTTTTCTGTTACAACATTTTTACTTTGAGTACTTGTTGTTTGAATCTTTGGAAGTATTGAAAAGAATGTTTTTCTTCCATCGTAGTTATTAATAGCCTGTAGAAACGATAAAAATGTCATTACTAGAAGGACATATCTTAATCCTTTCAAATAGTTATGAATAGGTCTTGGAAGTTTATATCTTTTCTTTAATACTTTATTTCCAAGTTTTGAAATAACCTCTTGAAAAGTACCAAATACGCAGAACCATCCACAATAAATAGGTCCTAGAAGTATTGTTCCTAAAAGAATAGTTGTTCTAAAGTATGAAACTCTTTCAGACACGAATGATAGAATTATTAAAGCTAACCAACAAAGTTGAACACAAAGTCTTACAAATGATATTTTTTTCATAGTTAATCGCCTTAATTTTTTATGTAATTTAGTATATCCTTGAATTGTGACAGAATTATGTATAATCTATTAAAATTAAGTTGACAAATCAACATAAAAATAATAGAATTATAGTTGATAAGTCAATTAAAAAAGGAGGATATTTTGAAAGAAGATGTCACACATTTCATAAAACTAAATTCATGGATTTTTAGAAATAATCAAATTTATTTGGATAAAGCATTAAAGAAATATGAGCTAAGTAGTGGTTCATTCCCATACTTATTAAATTTAAACAAGAGAGAAGGAATTAGTCAAAATCAAATAGCATATGATTTAGGTCATGACAAGGCAATGTCAGCTAGAACAATTGCAAAACTAATTGAACTTGAATACATTTATAAAAAAGAAGATGAAATGGATTCAAGAGCTTACAAGCTTTATCTTACAGATAAAGCAAAAAAAATTATTCCAGATATCAAAATTGAAACCTTAAAATTAATTAATTTAATAACTGAAGGATTAACAGAAGAAGAAAAAAATATCACGATTAATTCATTAAGTAAAATTTTTAATAATATAAGTAATTTAAGAAAATGCAAGGAGAATAAATGAATTTAGAAAACAGTAACAAAAGATGGACTATTTTATTTATAATTTTAATAGTAACTTTTATGTCAACATTGGATGGAAGTATTATAAATGTAGCCCTTCCTGTAATGACAAAGGCATTAAAAGTAGATTCGGCAAATATTCAATTAGTTGTTATAAGCTATTTAATAGTAATTTCAGCTACAATATTATTATTTGGAAGATTAGGAGATATGTTTGGCAAAACAAAGATATTTAAAATAGGACTAGCTATTTTTACGCTAGGCTCTCTTCTTTGTGGTTTAACAAACTCTTTATTAATATTAGTTATTGCAAGAGTAGTTCAAGCAATAGGAGCAGCAGCATGCATGGCAAACAATCAGGGAATTATAACGGAGGTTTTTCCAGTTAAAGAAAGAGGAAAAGCACTTGGACTTTCTGGAACCTTTGTCGCACTTGGTTCATTAGTTGGCCCTCCACTAGGAGGATTTATTTTGAGTATTAGCAGTTGGCAGTATATATTCCTTATTAATGTTCCTATTGGATTAATAGCTTTGTTTTATAGTATAAAACTATTACCTAAAGAAAATAAGAAATCTAATGCAAAATTAGATGGATTAGGTGCTGTTTTATTTATGGTATCAGTAGTTTTATTATTTGGAGCTTTAAATTATGGACAAAGTATTGGTTTTAATCAACCTATTATTTTATTAGAAATACTGATATCTTTGATATCTTTAATAACTTTTATTTATGTAGAAAAAAAACAGGAACACCCCCTTTTACAACTTGATATATTTAAAAACAAGTTATTTACAGTAAGTATTATTTGTGCATTTATATCTTTCGTAGCAATATTTTGCTCAAATATCATACTTCCCTTTTATCTTCAGGATGTAAAAGGATTTTCACCTGCACAAGCGGGAATGATTCTTATGATATATCCCCTTGTACTATCTATAATTGCTCCTATTAGTGGGCATTTATCTGATAAAATTGGTTCAGAAATACTTACTTTTATTGGATTATTGGCGACTAGTTTGGGATTGTTTTTAATGTCTTTGACAAATGAGTCAACTCCAATTCATATATTAGTAATTTTTATTGCAATTATGTCTTTAGGAAATGGAATGTTCCAGTCACCAAATAACTCTTTAGTAATGTCTCAAGTTCCAAAAAATAAATTGGGTGTTGCAGGAAGCATAAACGGGTTAATAAGAAATCTTGGAATGGTATGTGGAATTGCATTTTCTACTATACTTTTATATAACAGAATGAGCTATAAAATAGGTTATCGTGTTACTGACTATGTAAGTGATAGAAGCGACATATTTATTTATGGGATGAAAATTGTATATATTTCAGCAGGATTTATCTGTATTATAGGAGCATTGCTAACTGCATTTAGACTTTTTAATAAAAAAAATGATGAAAAAATAATTGAGAGTTAAAAGCATAAATTTCAAAAGAAAATGTAGACTATTTGTTTTTAAGTCTACATTTTTTTATTAATCTTAATATTTAGAGGATAAAAAGCATAATATATATAGAAAACTTCAATATCTTTACGCAAATTTAATGGAAAAAATGTAGAAAAAACTATATAATAGCTTAATTAGGAAAATATTTAGGAAAATAGAAAATTAAATTTTTATATAAAAATGAATGGAGGAATAATGGAACCAGTTTACTGGAAGAATTTCTTAAAGAGGAAAATAGAAAATATTTTCTTTGAAAATAAAAATTTTGAGAAACAAATAGATGTTATTGACTATGATACTATAATTGCTAAGAAAGAAGTAAGCTTACATTCATTGGCGAAAATAATAAATATTGATTTTTCACATCATACTGGTTATACTCTTGAAGAGTTTTTGTTAAAGAAAATAGGTGAATTTCCTACTTATGAAAAAAGAATTGTCTTTGAATTTAAAGGTTATTATTTTGAGTTAGAAGATAAAAAAACTTCACGAATAAGAATAAGAAGAAAACAAGTATTAAATGGGAAACCATTATTTTATAGATAAATGTTTTGTTATTATTTGATTGATATATGAAACAAACAAATTAAAGAATAAATTATTGAGAAGGTACTAATAAAGTATCTTTTTTTAATTGGTTTCTAAAAACTTGCTTTGTCTTCAAAATAGACTAATCCTACAATCTCTATATTTATAGAATTATAGGATTAGTTTTTTATTTAGTAACATATATGGATAAAATCTAATTAAAGTTAAAAATAAATCATGGAAAAACGCAACAAAACCGCCTTATCAAATAGAGTTAAACTATACTTGGTTGCTTAGTTGAACTTCTAAAAATTGTTCTAAATAAAAATCATACAACAGGTTGTATGAAGAAAAGTTGACTAAAAAATGCAAATGGGAAATTAAATACAATTTTTTCCATCCATTGCGCTATAAATTCGGATGTTATACCACTATAAAGAATTGTCGCAACAAAAGACATCATAGGACACATTAAAATAATAGTAGAGCAAATTATAGTATTTTTAACTATAAACGGTTTATCTTCTTTTGGATTAACCATTCTAAAAGCAATTTTCATAGATAAGGGACCTGCAATAAATATTTGCAGGAAAAATGCAAATACAAATTCAATAAAAAAAACATTGAGTGAATCTTTGAAAACTGAATTTGACATTCCACCACGTTCCAATGAAATATTGTAAAATACAAATAGAGTTACAGTAATGACAACAGATAAAAAAGCAAAAATTATTCTTTCAAACTTTGTTTTAGGCATAAAACACCATCCTTAAATTATTTTTTGGCAAAAAAAAACGATACAAAACATTTATTGTATCGTAATCAGATTTACATGCAAAAGCACAACTTGTAGCGTTTCCAAATTCAAATATGATTATACAGTATTTATCGAATAAAATCAATTAAAATTAACTATAATATAAATGTATATTATAGTTTGCATTATTCTATGTTAAATTATAAGAAAAAATGCATTTTTATTGAGATAAAAATATTTGAAATAAATATGAGACCCATAAAGAGTCTCATTATATAAAGGAAATATGAAATTTAGGGTTGTCAAAGCACTCAAGTGAAAATGCTTTGACAGATTGACATTGGGTGTATTTCAAATACAAATAAATATTAACAATAAAATGTGTCAATTTTGTGAAATTTCCAATTTATTTTTTAATAAAAATAAAAAAAGTAGAACTTTCTATGAAAGTTCCACTTTTAGACTATCTAAAATTACTAAATTGTAGAGGAATTGCAATTTTATCACTACTTCTAAGAAGAGTTATAGCTTGCTGTAAAGTATCGATATCTTTGCTTACCACTCTTATTTGCTCATCTTGAAGAAGACTCTTAACTTTTAAATTACTGTTTTTAATAATATCATTTATTATTCTTGCATTTTCTTTATCTATCCCTTGCACAAATTTTACTGTTACTCTTAGATGCCCAGAAAAAGCTTTCTCTGCTTCTTTAAACTCAAATGCTTTAGATGAAATATCTTTTTTTATAGCATTTTGAATTAAAATTTCTTTTAGAGATCTAAGAGACATATCTGACATAGCAGTAATTGTTAAAGTATTTTCTTTTTCATTTAACTCAATAGTGTTTGTTCCACCTTTTAAGTCATAACGTCCTTTAATTATTTTTTCTGAAACATTTAAAGTATCTTTCAAAACTTGTAAGTCAATTTTAGATACAACATCAAATGTATGTTCTTTTGCTATATAAATCACTCCTATTCTTAATAAATTCAAATTTATTTGATTAAGTACTGTAACTTAGCAATTATAATCACAGCATTATATCATAAATTATTGTATCTAACAATATTCTAAACGTGTAGAACAATAAAAAAATAATTGTACATATTGAATTTTAAAGACTTTGATTTTTGGTAAATAATAGAGAGTTAAAAATAAAATTTGATTTTCTAATAAAACAAATGATATAGTTTTAATTGAAAAAGAGATTTATAATGTTTAAGGAGGAAAAGTGGAAGAAGTTTTTTCGATTGAAATTGAGGTAGCAGCACCTATCTTGATTGGGCAAGATAATATTATAGGTAGAAGACAGTTGATTCCTATAATTTCTGGTGAATTAAAAGGGGAAAATATTAGAGGAGTTGTTCTCCCTGGTGGAGTAGATAGTCAAGTAATAAGACCTAATGGGATTTGCGAATTGTCTGCTAGATATGGAATCAAGTTTGATGATGGAGAAACAATTTATATAGAAAATAATGGAATTAGAACTGTTCCAGAAGAATATATAGAAAAAGTTAAAAATGGAGATTTTATAAATCCTGATTTATATTACTTTAAAACAACTCCAAAATTTGAGGTATACAGCTCTAAATACAAATGGCTTACTACAAGTTTATTTGTTTGTAGTGCAAAACGATTACCTTCCAAAGTCTTATTAACTTTCTACAAATTATAACAAAGAACGCTTAGATTACAAGTCTAAGCGTTCTCTATTTTTGACATATTTTATTTGTCTAATAACTCTTTTTTTCTAAGAAATTCTTCTTCATCAATTTCGCCTTTAGCAAATCTTTCTTTGAGAATATCTAGAGCTTTATTATTAGTTTCCTTAGGAGAGGTCGAACTATTCTTATCTTGAAATAGTTTAACTATTAGTACTATTAACAATATCCATAATATCATTGGGAAAATCATCATTACACCTCCAAAACCATATGCAAAAGGATTCATATGAAAGAACATAAAAATCACCTCCTCTTTACAATAGAATTATACTATAAAATTGTAGCAGTAATATGTAAAAAATTAAATGTTAACTAAATTTAGACTTAACGGAAGATTTATTATAAAGGTACTTCCTTTATTTATTTCAGATAAAACTTCAATACTTCCATTAATTAATTTCAAATTTTCATTTACGACATATAAGCCTATTCCATCACCATTTATTTTTAGAACTTCTGGACTACGGTAGTAAGCATTAAAGATTTTATCAATATCATCTTTATTTATTCCAATTCCTGTATCCTTAATTTTAATGTAAATATTTTCATTATTTACGAAATAATCAATATCTACAGAACCGTTGTTTTCAGTATATTTATAAGCATTTGTTAAGATGTTATATATAATTTGACTTAGTTTATACTGATCAGTTTCAATAAAAATTTTATCATGGGACAAGACATTTAATAATATTTCTTTTTTTAAAAATTGAGGGGAAATCCCACTAACAATTTGGTTTATTAATTGATTTACATCAAATTTTTCTATAACTAAATCATCATTTTCTTTATTTGCATCAATCATTCCACTCATATTTGCGATAATTACGGTGATATTATCAATCTGATTTTTCCATATATCAATTTCATCTTCATTCATTTCTATAATACCATCTTCTACCCCTTCAAGATGTGATTTTAATATAGTTAGAGGTGTTCTTGTTTGATGCATAAGCTGGTCAATTAGTTCTTTTCTATTTTTTTGTTTGATTTTTAATCGAGTATTCAACTCTTCTAAACTTTCTCTAATTCTTGTTATTTCAAATATAGATGATTTAGTAGTTACTCCATTTACTCCAATTTGAATATTATTGGCTAATTCAGCTGTATTAATTAAATCAGAACTCATTTTTTTACTAATGATTATTCCAATAATTATAGAAATACACATTGCTATTAACATTGAAAACAGGCTATTTAAAAGTAATTTTGACCGAAATACTCCTGCTATCATAGAATTTTTAGTAGAACTTCTAGTGGTTATGTGGAGGACTCCTATGATTTCACCATTATCTTCTATTTTGTATTCTTTTACTTCTTTAAGAAATTTGTGCATAGATTTTTTAGATATTTTCGTATTTTTATTTTGAATATTATTAGCATTATTGACATCTACAAGTTTTTCTCCAGTTCGACTGTATAACCTAATGCCTATAATGGGATCTCTAAAATGTGTACCCAATTCAATAGCCATCTGCTTAAATGAGATATTTTCTTCTGATAATGCTGATTTTGTATAATCTAAAATCTGATTAACATTTTTTTCATAATCTTTAGCTAAATATCCTATAAAATATCTATTGGTTAAAGTTGTTAAAACCATAACGTTTATTCCTATAGAAATAAATGAGATGGAAATTAGTATAATTAACCAAAGTTTTCTGATAGTCATTTTATCTCACCACCAAAAACATATCCAGCCCCATATTTTGTAATAAGATATACTGGATTTTTTGAGTTATCTTCAATCTTTTGTCTAAGTCTTTTTATATAAGTATCAATATTTCTATCAAAACCTTCATATTCATAGCCAAAAGCTAGTTGAATGAGTCTTTCTCTATTCAAGATGATTCCTTTATTATTCATAAAAACTTTCATTAATTGAAATTCAGTAGAAGTAATAACAATTTCTTGCTCGTTTTTATAAAGTCTCATACTATTTATAAAAAGTTTAAGTTCTCCGATATGAAGAACAATTTCGTCGGCTTCATTATAAACTCTTTTAAATATTGCTTTTATACGACTTACAAGTTCTCGAGGACTAAAAGGTTTGACAACATAATCATCAGCTCCATAGTCAAAGCCTTTTATTCTATCAACTTCTTGTTCCCTTGCAGTAAGCATAATCACAGGGACATTAGAGGTATCTCTTATTTGTTTTAGTACTTCAAAGCCATTAATTCCAGGCATCATTACATCCAGTAAAACAAGATGAAAAGATTCTTTTGAAAAAATATCTAACGCCTCTATTCCATTTTCTGCAACTTTATAAGAAAACTCTTCTTTTTCCAAATACTTAGTTACAATACTACTAATTTCTTTTTGGTCTTCAACAACCAGTATATGATAATTCATCTTTTCACCTCCTAAAATTTTATTCTTTTAACTTGTAACGAAATTTCAACAGTTTAAGTTTGAAGCTAGCTGTTTAATTATTTTCATTGTTATAATACTTCTTAAAAATGGCAGAATTATGGCTATGAAAAAACATAGGTCGCTATAAAACAAGCGACCTTAGATATTTTTGAATTGACTATATAATCTTAACTTTTATATAAGAAATCTTTATTAATTTTTAAAGTTTTCTATTCTAAATATTTGACTTGTCTAGTCATATTTTACCAATCAGTTCTACAACAAAATTATTACTTTAAATCTGATTTATTAATTTCAAATTTTCCAGTTTCTCCTTTAGCTGCTTTTTCTAAAAGAAATTTTGTCATTATTTTAAATTCTAATAATGAATCAGTAGCTCCTGCTACCGCATCCATTTGATTCAAATTTTGATTTACTGCAAGAAAATTTTTAGGTATATTTACTGAGTATTCAGATGGGTTTGTTCCTACTTTCTTTTTCATACTTTTGTTATATCCACTATCTTTAGAGGCTAATTCCCCATTTTTATTAATTCTATCAAAGGTTACTTGTGACACCTTTCCATTTTTTACAATTATTTCAGTAAATGGCTTCCACCCAAATGTTCCTTTGTTTGCTACAACATAATATGCCCCGTCCTTATAAGTTGCCGAAAAAGTTGCAATGCTCAACATAATGAATAAGAGCACTAAAAATTTTTTCATAATAATCCTCTCTTTCCTAAAATTTTAATTAATTCTATTTTACAAAATAAAGACTTCTTTTTATAATGTTCAACTATTAAAAATAAATCCTTTTATATTTTTTAAATTCTTAATTTTTTTTTCTTATTATAGCATAAGTTCAATTAAATTTTAATAGTTCAATTATTTTCTTTTTAATTTTTATCGCTTGTTTTATGTTGATTTATTAATATTAAAGTTAATTATTAATGATATATAATACATAATTTTTAATAATCAGCATTATTCTAAGTTTTATATTAACTAAAATTAAAATTGTTATTGATAAAAATAAAAATTAGAATAATTTTAATAATTAACAACTTAAAACTTTTGACCGATAATTATATTAAAGAAATAAATAGAAACTACGCTTGACCACAAAAAATATTTGTGGTATTATCAACTTAATAAAAGTATTTTATTAAGTTTTTTTTAAGGGAGCTAAAATGGAAAAGTTAAATGGAAATACAGTTTTAATCAAGGCAGTTAATATAAATATAGTAAGAGAAGCACTCAAAAAAAATTCTTCTGTTACAAAACCTCAAATTGCAAAAGAAACGGGGCTAACTAGTGCTACAGTTGGAACAATATTGAATGATTTACTAGAAAAAAATGAAATCTTGGAGTTGAATCATGGAAAATCAACAGG
>JAGNSM010000071.1 GCA_017988045.1 Fusobacteriaceae bacterium | reverse complement strand
GGGGCTATTCCATATCCAATATGTCCTCCAAATTTCTCTAAGTACTCATTTAATTCATGTCTAATATCCAAAGCACCACAAATTTTATTTTTTTCATCTACTAAAAAATAAAGAGTTGCTGGTACCAGTCCTTTTTCTCTGACTTTATCTGTTTCTCTTTCTCTCATTCTCTTCAAAAAATCATCAAAGCTAATTTCTGCTCTAGCAGATGCCATTGGAACTATTTTTTCCCCAGAGTCTTCCCATTCTTTTATATATATTAAATAATCTAATTCATCTATTTCATCAAATCTTAATAATCTCATTTATCTCTCCCTCCATGTTTTAAATTCATTTAAAACTTCCCATTTTATTTTTCAGTATATTAAATAACAGTTATAAAATATTTTTCCAATTTTAAAAGTTCTTCATTAGTTAACTTATTATCGCTAATTATATAATTTATATCTTCCAAAGTTGTAAAATTATAAAGTGCGTCTTCCAAAAATTTTTGATGTTCAGCAAGAAGATAAACTTCCTTACTAACACTAATAAATTCTCTTTTTATCTCCCCATCTTCCTCTTCATAGTTACTTAAATTTCCTCTATCAATATTTATCCCTCCTGCTCCGAGAAAGCATTTTAATGGATTTATTTTTTTAATATTACTAGATGTAATTCTTCCTAAAAAAGCACGATTTTTTTTATCAAAACTTCCGCCTAATGAAATTATATTTATTTCATTAATTGAGGATAGAACTACTATCAAATCTAAACTTTGTGTAATAATCGTAATTCTTTTGGGTTTTTCTTCCAAAAGTCTCGCAATCATAAAATTTATTGTAGAAATATCCATTAAAATAACATCATTATCGTTTATAAGTTCATACGCCTTTTTAGCAATTACCATTTTTTCTTCTTCATTTATTATTTTTCTATCTTCAAATGTAGTATTAAGAGCTATCTTTCTTTTTTCAATAGCTCCTCCATGAGTTCTTTGAAGTTTCCCCTCTGCTTCAAGAAGTTTCAAATCCTTTCGGATTATAACTTGACTCACAGCAAATTCCTTACTTAATTCTAAAACATTAACTTTTCTATTTTTTATTAAGCTATCTAATATAGCCTCTCTTCTCTGTCCAGCAAACATATATCACTCCAATTAGTTTTTTTATAGTATACATTTTTTTAAAGTTTTTTTCTATATTTTATTTTTTCATTGACAAAAGAAACCAAACGTAATATAATCGAAATATATTGAAACAAAATTAAAAAAAGGAGTGATGTATATGATTATCAATTTATTATCCCAAAAAGGTGAGAAAGAAGCATATAAAATAGGAATTTTTTACTTTTTAAATGAAAGAAAAGTAAGAAAACTGTTAAAAAATGGATGGACTCTTGAAAGTGAAGAAGATGCTGATATAGCAATTAAATCTAACTTACTTTAAATTTTCGATATTTTTTAACTTTTAAGGTTAGTTTCAATTTGTTTCGAAAAATTATAATTCATTTCAAAAATCAACTATTCAGCCATTAATATATTGGAAATTACTAACAAGTATATCCAAAGAAGAATCAATACTTCTTACAACTAATTAAAGGGATTTTATCTGCATAATTCTATGCAAACAAAATCCCTTATAAATAATTCTATTTTTTACCAATATTAGTTGACAAGGAATCAAAACTACCAAAAAAATTGCATAAAAAAAACCCAGCATTAACTGGGTTTATAATCTAATTAAACAGATTTAATATTTGAAGCTTGAGGTCCTTTAGCACCTTTAGTAATTTCAAAAGTTACTTCTTCACCTTCAGTTAATTTTTTGAATCCAGATTTTTGAATTTCACTGAAATGAGCGAAAACTTCTTTTCCATCCTCTGCAGTTATAAATCCAAATCCTTTTTCTTCGTTAAACCATTTTACTGTACCGTTCATTAATATACCTCCGTATTTTTTTAATGCCATAAACCTCAACTTAAATATTAATACGAAAGTCCTTAAAATTAACTCAAATATTAAACTAAATTTATTATTTACATACATCACTATAGTTAGTATACACTAATTTATGTTTTCTGTACAGCTTTATTTTTAGAATTTTCCCTATTTGAAATTTATTAACACTTTCCTTTTTTGGATATACAAGTTTATCCCTGTTCCAATCAAAATAATACTTCCAAGGATACTCCATTTATCAGGAACTTCTTTCCATATTCCAAACCCTATTGCTATAGCAAAAACAATGGAAGTATAGTTATATATGGCAACTTCGCTAGGTTTTCCATATTTATAGGCTAAGGTAACCATAAATTGTCCTACACTTGCAAATATTCCGACTAATATCAGAAGTAATAATTCAATCATATTTGGTTTTACAAAATTAAATATCATAAAAGGTGTCATTAAAATCACAGAGACAAAAGTAAAATAAAAAACTATAGTTACTGGATTTTCTTTTTTATTTATATGACTCACTAGTGTGTAAGCACCTCCAGCACATGCTGCGCCTATAATTCCAACTACCCCTCCTATAATCCCCATATTAAACTGGGGTTTTATAACCAATAAAACTGCTATGAAGGCACTTATCAGAGAAATATATTCTATCTTTAGTATTCTTTCTCCTAAAAAAAATATAGCAAAAAGTGTCACAAAAAATGGTGTTAAATTAAATAGCATACTTGCATCTGAAAGATTCATCTGAGTTACAGCATAAAAATTACATACAACTCCCAACAATCCTAAAACACCTCTAATTACTAAGTATTTTCTATTCTTTTTTTCACCCCAAAAACTTATTTTATCTCTTTTTAAAATATTCACCGCTATTATTAGATTAATAATATTCCTAAAAAAAACTTTTTCATAAATTGGAATATCTTTTGCTAGTTTAACAACAGTGCTCATTAAAGTAAAAGCTAATGCCGAAATTAGTATATAAACTATCGCTTTCTGATTATCTTTCAATTTACTCTCCTTAAACAACTGAATCTCTAGTCATTGATGAATCTGTTCCAACTTTTTGTTCTAAATATAATTTAGCAAGATTAATTTTTCCAATTTCTCCATTATCAATAGCGTACTGAAGTTCCCTCGGTCTCATTAATTTTATATTTATAATTTTAAAATCTTCTACCTGAAGCCCCTTGTTCTCCAATCCTATAAAAATCCCAATATTTCCATTTTTATTATCTAAACTCCACTGTTCTGGAGCCCCTTCCATATGAAGTTGAATTACAAAATATTTAAGTTCTTCAATTACCTCTTCAAAATCTTCTATTTCAGGAATAGTTCTACACACTTCATATAGCAGATTCTTTTGCCAAGATTGTGCCAAGTCTTCTACTGAATCTGAACTTTCTATATATATTTCAAAATTACTATATTCATTATTAAATCCGTAAGTCATAATAACTTTTGTATTTTTTTCTGTTGAGTATAGTTTAAATCCTCTATCATCTGCACCCCAATCTGGATACTCAGGGTCAAATATATTATCTAATGGTAACTCAATACTTTCTAATTCATCTTTTAAATATTTCATAAATACTCCTTGTTTTTTTCTTATATTATATCAAATTTTGCTTTATTTTTAAAGCTTTCTAATCCCTATATTTACACAATTACTCTACTTGTGCATTTTGATAAAAGCATTTTAAAAACCTTGCTTATACAGCAACACCTTGCCCACCTTACGTCGGATTAAATCAAATAAGATTTATTATTTTCTCTGGTTTAATTAATCAAAAATGCACAAATCGAGATTATTATTTTACTAAAAACTTTTTTATATATTCAAGAACCTGTGTTTCTCTTTTAGTCCACCTAGGATAATTTGATTTTTTTAAAATTTTATTATTTACCAAAATAGCCTCATCTAAATCTACCCACTTTGGAATAAATCCCATCTCCAGTTCATAAGAATCTAAATTTTGTTCCATCTTTTTTATCTCTCTACATTTATAATAAGTCGATAACATCTTAAAGACATCACAATCATCAAATTGCCCCTCATCATACTCCATAACTTGTAGCACTTCTTCCTCTACCTCTACTCTTATTCCAGCTTCCTCTTGAACTTCACGAATAAGTGCTTGTCTATGTGTTTCTCCTTCTTCAATTCCTCCCCCAGGGAGTTTGTAATCTCCATTTTTTTCGGAATATATAAGAAGTATCTCAGAGCCTTTCATAATTATTCCTCTTACAGCTTCTCTATAATAAATTTTCCCATTTAAATTTAAATTTTCTTTACAAAAAATCTCTATCATCTTTTACACCTCTATTTTAAGTAATTAAATTTATTATACAAGATATTCTTTGAAGTTTATACTTAAAGTTTCATTCTCACTATTTTTTTATAGATGAAAAAGAACCCTGCACAAGGCAGAGCTCTTTTTCATCTAATTTATAAATTGAACAGGAGTTAGTTCACAAAACTAATTGCGTGTAAGTTATGCTTTATCTTTTTTTAATACTCCTAATAATACCGCTCCTACTACTGAACCTACAAGTATAGATACTACGTACATTCCAGCATTTTTAACTAATGGTATAACGAATAATCCTCCATGAGGTGCTGGTAATTCACAACCAAATAACATTGCTAATCCTCCAGCTAAAGCTGATGCAACTATTAATGATGGGATTACTCTTACTGGATCTGCTGCTGCAAATGGAATTGCTCCTTCTGTAATAAATGAAGCTCCCATAATGTAGTTAGTTAATCCTGCTTTTCTTTCTTCTTCATCATATTTTTTCTTGAAGAATGTAGTTGATAAAGCTATTGCTAATGGTGGTACCATACCTCCAGCCATTACAGCTGCATGTGGTGCATTGTTTCCAGAAGCTATTGCTGCTATTCCAAATGCGAAGGCTGCTTTATTAACAGGTCCTCCCATATCTACTGCCATCATTCCACCTAATATAATTCCAAGAACTACTAAGTTTCCAGTTCCTAGACCATTTAAGAATCCAGACATTGCATTATTAATAGATACTACTGGAATTAATATTCCTTTCATAGCTATACCTGTTAACAATAAACCGAATAATGGATATAATAAAACTGGTTTGATACCTTCTAATGTTTCAGGTAATCCAGCAAATGCTTTTTTAAGTCCTAATACAACATATCCCCCAACAAACCCTCCGATAAGTCCTCCTAAGAATCCTCCACCAGCTTGATTTGCCATTACCCCTGCAACCATTGCAGGCATAAATCCTGGTCTATCTGCTATACTTAATCCGATAAATCCTGCAAGTATTGGAACCATCAATCCAAAGGCTCCGCCTCCTCCAACATCCATTAAGAATTTAGCTATTGGGCTAAAACTCGGATCATCAGGCATAAACGATTTAATACCAAACATGAAACATATAGCTATTAAAATACCTCCACCTACAACGAATGGTAACATATTTGAAACTCCACTCATTAAGTGTTTGTAGAATCCTGTTCTTTCTTTTGCTCCACCAGAAGTTGCTTTTTTACCACTTCTGTAAACGTCAGCTGTTTTAACTTGTTGAATTAATCCTTTTGGATCTTTTATAGCAGCTTTCGTTCCTGTCATTATTAATTTTTTCCCGTCAAATCTATCCATTTCAACGTTTTTATCTGCAGCAATTATAACTCCAACTGCTCTTTTAATATCTTCTGCTGTAAGAGGATTTTTTACTCCAGCACTTCCATTTGTTTCAACTTTAATTTCTACACCTAAGTCTTTTGCCCCTTTGTTTAAAGATTCAGCTGACATATAAGTATGTGCAATTCCTGTAGGACAAGCTGTTACTGCAATGTAAAATTCGTTTTTATTATTTTCTCCCATATCTTCTAAAATTCCCCTTTCTAATAGTGCAAGTACTTCTTTAGCACTTTTCACTTGTAATAGTTCATCTCTAAAGTTATCATCCAATAAATATTTAGTAAGTTCAGCTAAACACTCAACATGAGCATCTGCTGTTCCATCTGGAGCTGCTATCATAAAAAACAATTGAGAAGGTTCCCCATCCATAGAATCATATTCTACACCAGTTTTATGCAATCCAAAAGCTATACTAATTTCTTTTACAGTACTGCTTTTGCAATGTGGTACAGCTATTCCGCTTTCAAGGGCTGTCGAGCTAATTGCTTCTCTTTCTAATAACGCTTTTCTAAACCCTTCTAAATCAGTGATTTTATCACTTTTTTCAAACAAAGATGATAATTCCTCAATTATACCCACTTTGCTCGTCGCTTTCAAATCAACATTTATCAAGCTTTCTGACATAAAACTTTTGATATCCATCTTTAGATACCTCCTAAATTTTTGATATAATAATCTCGTTTAACAGTGTTAAAACTTCTGTTTCTGTACATAAGTCATATGAAAATGCTGTTGCACTTCCTGAACTAATTCCATACTTATATGCAGTTAACAAATCCTCTTCTACCGCTAACTTCGATACTATTCCTGCTACCATTGAATCACCAGCACCTACAGAGTTTCTTAATGTTCCTTTAGGTACATTTCCTCTGTACACTCCGCCATCTTTAGTTACCAATAAAGAACCATCTTTCCCCATTGAAACTATTACATTTAAGGCACCTTTCTGTTGTATTATTCTTGCACCTTCAATAATTTCCTCTAAACTTGACAGTTCTTTTTTACAGAACTCTTCAAGTTCATGATGATTTGGTTTAACTAAATATGGTTTTGCTTCAAGGGCAGCTTCAAAGGCTTCTCCTCTAGTGTCTATAATTACTTTTACATCTTTTTTGATACTTTTCATAATTTCAGCATAAACATTAGATTCAATCCCTTTTGGAACGCTTCCAGATAACACAAGTATATCTCCATCTACTAATTTAGCTAACTTTCCCAATAAAGCATCTAAATTTTCTTTTGTAATCTTTGGAGAAATCCCTGCAATTTCAGTTTCTACCTCACCATTTCTTAATTTTAGATTAACTCTAGTATTTCCTTCTACCTCTACAAATTCTTCCTTAATATTCTTACTTTCAAGTTCTTCCTTAATAAACTCCCCTGTAAATCCTCCTAAGAATCCAAGTGCTACTGATTGAACACCCAAATTTTTTAGAACTTTAGATACATTAATTCCTTTTCCACCACCTAAAAAATAAGCTTTGTCTGATAGATTTAATTTTCCAAGATTAAATTCTGTCATTTGTATACTATAATCTAGGGCTGGGTTCAGTGTTACTGTATATACCATTTACCTCACAACCTTTATCTCTGTTTTTTCTGAATACTCTTTCTGATTCCTGTCAGTAATGATTATTGCTTCCTCTAGTGAGGCAATTCTAGCAAAACTAACTTTTCCAAACTTTGTAGAGTCTGCAAGCACATATGTTTTTTTTGACAAATCTTTTGCAGTACTTTTAACAAAAGCTTCTTCAGGATCTGGAGTTGTATATCCTTTATCTAGACTGATACTGTTTACTCCCAAAAAACACTTATCAAAATTATAATCGCTTAAAGTCTTTATGGCTTCTCTACCAATAAGTGCTTTTGTCTTAAATTTTATAAGTCCTCCTGTTAAGTAAGCTTTGATATTATACTTCTTTAATTCTTCTAGATGGTTTATACCATTAGTCACTACCAGAACATCTTTATCTTCCAAATATCTTATCAAATGAAAAATTGTTGTTCCTGCGTCTAAAAATATACAGTCACCATTTTGTACTAAAGAAGCAGCATATTTACCAATCTCCTCCTTTTCATCTTGATATAAGCTACTTTTGTCATCTACACTTTCTTCGTAATTGTTTCTGAGCGCTGCTCCACCGTGTTCTCTTACAATCAATCCTTTTCTTTCCAAATCATTCAAATCTCTTCTTATGGTAGATTCTGAACTATCAGTTAGATCCATCATCTTTTTAAGTTTCAATGACCCTTCATTTCTAATACTTTCTAGGATTATTTTTCTTCTTTCGCTTGTAAGCATCTTAAACACCTCACTAGTAATATATTATATTTTTCATTTGAAGTCAACCAAATTCTTTCAAAAACTTTCAAAAACTTTCATTATTTTTATATCATTCACTCAAGATATCCTATTCTATTGATATTTCAAGCCTATTACCCTTCAAAAAAATATTTATTTTTTTAAAAAAAATTTACATATATTTTTTTGACGGTCACAAAACAATAAAATATATGTATAATTTCAGTATGTTTTTTAAAAATTAAACACATTACATTCTGTTTTTATCGAAAAAATTATAAAATTAATTTTATGTGATTTTTGAACGTTTTAAAATTGATTAATTAAATGATTCCAAAGCATTATAACATATAAAATGTATAATTGAATAAAAAACATCCATTTTTATTTTCAAATCATTCAAATTAAATAATTTGTAATTTCCATTAAAATTCTATATTCAACAAGCATTTCACGATAATTTTATCAATATATTTCCACTTTTAAAATCAAATTTAAATTTATTTCCATTTGTTTCAATTAAAAAAACCTTCATACCAAATTATTGGTATGAAGGTTTTTGAATTATTTATTAAATTTTTTCTATAAATCTTCTGAAAGCTTTCTGACCGTCTTCATCTCTTTTATAAACTCCTGCACATTCAAGGACTTTTGAGAATACTTTTCCAACTTCTTTTCTAAGAAATTCTTCCGTATTTCCTGAAAGATTGCTAATAACTCCTTCAATCCATTCATGATGTTTTCTTACTTTTTCATCGGCTTCTATTAATTCCAAAGCATTATCTTTAGTTAAATATTCTTTTAATATATTCAGTTCTTCTTTCAGTCTTCCGGGAAGTACTGCAAGACCCATAACTTCTATAAGACCAATATTTTCTTTTTTAATATTATGGTACTCTTTATACGGATGAAAAATTCCCATTGGGTGCTTATCATTTCTTCTGTTATTACGAAGAACAAGGTCGATTTCATAATTTTCTCCTCTTCTTCTTGCTATTGGAGTAATTGTGTTGTGAGGTGTCCCTTCTGAAAATGCATAAATTTCAGCACTTTCATCAGAATATCCTCTCCATAAATCTAAAATATGACTCGCTGCTTCTAGGAGCTCTTTTCTGTCAGAACCGTTCAGTCTAATTACAGACATTGGCCAATTTACTAACCCAGCCTTAATTCCTTTATAATTTTCTAATTGAAACTCATATTCTATTGGAGCCTTTGCCATAGGAAATTCATAGTTTCCTCCTTGAAAGTGGTCATGACTTAGAATACTTCCTCCAACTATTGGTAAATCTGCATTACTTCCAACAAAATAATGAGGAAAAATTTCTATGAATTCTAAAAGTTTCTCAAAACTTTCTTTACTTATTTTCATTGGCTCATGACTTTTGCTAAGGACTATTGCATGTTCATTATAGTAAACATAAGGAGAATATTGAAGATACCATTGTTTTCCACCTAATTCCACAGGAATAATTCTATGATTTTTTCTAGCTGGATGATTGACTCTTCCTCTGTAACCTACATTTTCTACACATAAAAGACATTTTGGATAATTACTAGTTACTGCGTGTTTTTCTGCCTCTATAGATTTTGGATCTTTTTCAGGTTTACTAAGATTAATTGTAATCTCCAAAGTTCCATATTCTGTTTCAGATTCCCATTTAATATCTTTTGCTACTCTTTTTGTCATTATATAATTGCTGTATTTGGAAAGATTATAGTATCTGTCAGTAGCTTTTTGAGGAGATTCTTTATAATTATCGTAAAATTCCTTAATTATTTCCCCTTGTTTTGGCATAAGTATTGCCATGATTTTACTATCTAAAATATCTCTGTAAATTATCCCGTCTTCTACCCTCTTATTTTCCACAGCCCATTCTGATATTCTTTCAAGAATTTCCACAGGACTTTCTGATATCTCTTTTTCATAAGCAGTTTCTTCATAGCTGTCTAAATCCAAAAGATCAAGTATTTCATTTCTAGAAAGCTCAATATCCCATTTAGATATCATATTTTTATCTAAGGCGAAATCTATTAATTTATCAATTTCAATATTTATATTTACCATTATTTATCACCATATCCATTCGGATGATTTTTATGCCAATTCCAAGCAGTTTCAATTATTTTTTCTATAGTATCAAACTCTATTTTCCAATTTAACTCTTTAAGAGCTTTTTCGCTACTTGCAATAAGTATTGCAGGGTCTCCAGCCCTTCTTTCCGATACTTCTACCTTCAATGTTTTCTCAGTTATTTTTTCAACAGCACTTATTATCTCTTTTACGCTGAATCCGTTACCATTTCCAAGATTGTATGTTGTGCTTTCTCCTGTTTTGTTTAATCTATCAAGTGCTAGGATATGTGCTCTTGCAAGGTCACTTACATGAATGTAATCTCTTATACAAGTTCCATCTGCTGTAGGATAATCGTCTCCATAAATTGCCATTTTTTCTCTAACTCCCACTGCCACTTGAAGAATTATCGGAATCAAGTGTGTTTCAGGACTATGGTCTTCTCCTATTTTTCCTGATTTATGAGCTCCAGCTACATTGAAATATCTAAGTACAGTATACTGAATCCCATAAGCTTCTTCTGACCATTTAAGCATTTTTTCTACTGCCAGTTTTGTTTCTCCATAGGGATTTTTTGGTTCTGTTTTGTCAGTCTCCAGTATTGGAGTTTTTTCAGGCTCTCCATATACTGCTGCTGTTGAACTAAATACAATTTTCTTTACATTATGCTCTCTCATTTTTTTAAGTAAACATAATGTAGAATAAAGATTATTTTCATAGTATTTTAAAGGTTCTGTACAGCTCTCTCCTACTAAAGAATCTGCTGCAAAATCTATAACTCCATCAATTTTATTTTCTGTAAAAACTTTATCTAAGAATTCTCCGTCTCTCAAATCTCCTTGATAAAATTTACTTCCTTCCCAAAGTGCATCTTTATGCCCTTTTTGAAGATTATCTACTACTACCACTTCTTGTCCAGCTTCTAGAAGTTCTGCTACTGCATGACTTCCTATATATCCTGCTCCTCCACAAACTAAAATAGCCATAATTCCCTCCTTAGATTTCTCTCGCACCGTCACCAATATTTGCTATATAAAACTCAGCTGTAAGTCCTGTTTTTTCTTTATATTCTGCTCCAACATTTTTTATAAAAGATTCTACATTTGCATTTTTTACTATTGCTACTGTGCAACCTCCAAAACCTGCTCCAGTCATTCTTGCTCCGATTACTCCCTCTTGTTTCCAAGCTGCTTCTACCAACGAATCCAATTCAAATCCTGTTACTTCATAATCATCTCTTAACGAAATGTGCGATTGATTCATTAATTTCCCAAAGGCCTCAATATCTCCTTGCCCAAGTTTTTCTACAGCTTCCAATGTTCTTTGATTTTCATAAACAGCATGTTTAGCTCTTTTTCTATCAATTTCATTTGTTATTATTTCTTTATTTATTTCAAATTCAGCTATTGAAAGATTCCCTAATGAAGTAATATTCAATTTTTCTTTTAATTGAGATAATGCTCTTTCACATTCTCCTCTTCTTTCATTATACTTAGAATCTGCTAACCCTCTTCTTTTATTAGTATTTCCAATTACTATTGCAGCATCTTTAAGAACTACTGGAGCATAATCATATTTCAAAGTATTGCAATCAAGTAAAATTGCGCTGTCTTTTTTACCCATTCCTATTGCAAATTGATCCATTATTCCACAGTTTACACCTATAAAACT
>JAGNSM010000175.1 GCA_017988045.1 Fusobacteriaceae bacterium | reverse complement strand
AACTTAGTTCTTCTTGATGGAGTAGGGTCAGTTTATCCCCTCATAAGAACTCATAGTACCTTAAATAAGCTGCAACCTGTTTTCAATAATAACGATAAACCTGTTTTAATGTTCTTTCCTGGAGCTTATAGTAACAGAGGGTTAAGCCTATTTAATACTTACCCAGCAGACCATTATTACAGAGCATTTAAACTTGTTGAAGATGAAGTTTCTGAAACAGATAAAGAATCAATAGAGCTAGAGGACTCTTATAGTAAGCTTCATCTTGATGAACCAGAAAAGGAGCATGTTGATTTAATAATTACTCCTAAAAAAGACCTTGAATTAGATCTAACAAATCTAAATTTAACTGATAAGGAGCTTTTTGTTATAGATAGGCTAAAAGCTTCCAAGGAGCTTTTCGAAAGGGATTTAACTCAAATATTCCTAAAAAAATTTGGGAAGGCAACTTTAATGTCAGGGCTTATAAGTAGAATTAATAAAAAAGTAGATGTAACAACTGGGTATAAAAATCTAATTATCCATGAAGTTGTGGGAGAAAACAATAAATTCATATATAACGCTTAGAGAAAGGAGATTGTAATGATATCTTCAGAAGTAATAAAAGCATTGAGAAATGGAACTGTACCTCTAGAAGGAACAGAACTAATAGCTGTTGGGATAGATAAAGAACTTAATGAAATAGAAAATCAGTTGGATAAAGTTAAATCTGGAAGTAGTGATTTTAAGTTTATAATTGGAGACTATGGGTCAGGAAAAACATTTTTTGCATCATCAGTTAGAAAGCTAGCCTTTGATAAAAACTTTGTTGTTTCCTCTGTAGTTATCTCTTCAGAAACTCCTCTAAATAGATTTGAGGATGTCTATAAAAAAATTGTTGAAAACATGAGAACTCCAGAGAATAAAAAGGTACCTGCATTATCAATAATTTTGGAAGAGTGGCTACTGAAAATGGAAGAAATAATTTGTGATGTAAATGATATAGATCCCATAGATGATGAAGAGATATTCTTGAGTGAAATGGAAAAGAGAATAGAAATGGAACTTACTGATTTAGGGAAAGTTTCATCAAATTTTGCAAATGCCATAAGAACCTATTATAAAGCAAAAACCATGGGAGATAGTGTAAGCTCTCAAGCTGTTTTGGCATGGCTTAAGGGAGAGAAAATTTCTTTATCTCTTAAAAAGACGATGAATGTTGCTGTAAACCTTGAAAGAAGTAATGCAATACTATTTGTGAAAGCAATTAATATGCTATTAAAAAGTGCAGGATACGCAGGGCTTGTAATAATATTAGATGAGATAGAAACTGTAAGAAATTATGTTAAGAAAAGTAGTAGAGATGAAGCCTATGAGAACTTGAGATACTTTGTTGATGGAGTAGATGGAAATGGCTTTGAAAACTGCTTTTTCCTATATTCAGGAACAACAGAACTTATGGAAACTGAGAGAGGATTCAAAAGTTTAGAGCCTTTATATCAAAGAATAAAAGTTGAAAAAGAAGAAAAATTTAGAAATCTAAGACAGCCTGTTATTTATCTGAAAGAGTTTAATAATAGTAAGCTTTTTGAAGTTTCTGAAAAGGTAAGAGAACTACATGGGAAAGCCCATGGATGGAATCCTTTGAATAAAGTTACAAATGATTTTATAAATAAATTTATTACAGATAAAACAGTTGCTTTTAACAAAGAAATTGAAATAAGCCCTAGGGGGTATCTAAGAGTATTTGTTGATATACTTGATAAGGCAGAAACTTATGAAGAGTATTGGCCAGAAAAAGAATTTAAATTTGATGAAAAAATTAAAAAAGAACTTCAAGATACAGAAAAAGAAGAAGCACATATTTTAAATTTTTAGGAGAAGCTAATGAGTAATTTTGAATTATTACATCAGAATATACAAAAGGGAATTATTAAGAAGCTTGGTTGGAAAAGTTTAACCTCTGTCCAAGAAAAAACAATTCCTGAAATTATAGATGGAAAGAATCTAATTGTATTAGCACCAACAGCAGGGGGGAAAACAGAAGCAGCTTTCCTTCCTATTTTGAGTGAAGTTGCTAGAAAAGAACTTTCTCCTGTTTCTGTTCTTTATGTGTCGCCAATAAAAGCATTATTAAATAACCAAGAAGAAAGACTTAAAGAGCTTTCATCTTTTATTTTTGGAGATGTTTTTAAGTGGCATGGAGATGTTGAAAAAGGGGATAAAACAAAATTCTTAAAAAATAAAGCTCAAATTCTTATGATTACTCCAGAATCTTTGGAAGTTATATTGATGAGTAAGAGTTCAGATAAAACTGAATTGTTTAGCGATTTGCACTATATTGTAATAGACGAAATTCATTCATTTGCTGAAAGCGAAAGAGGGGTTCATCTTATGGCTCTACTTGAGAGGATACAACAATATAGTAACTATGATATACAAAGAATTGGACTTTCTGCAACAGTAGGGAATCCAGAGGAATTATTAAACTGGCTTCAAGGTAGTAGTACGAGAGAAAAGAGTGTAGTTTATCCTGGTGGAGAAAAGAAAGATAAGAAAATTGAAATAAAGTTTTGTAATGATGAAGAGATGAGAGTAGAAGAGATAATAAAAAGGATATTTTCAAGAAAGGCCTTAGTATTTTCTAATAATAGAAAGGATGCAGAAATTCTGAAGCTAAAATTGGAAAAGGAAAATGTTGAAAGCTATATTCATCACTCTTCAATTAATAAGTTTTTTAGAGAAAAAACCGAAGAAAGTTTCAAGATAGGGAGCTCAAATACGATTATCGCTACAAATACTCTAGAGCTTGGAATAGATATTGGAGCCTTGGACATAGTGTTACACTTGGAAATGCCAAGCTCAGTTTCCTCATTTTTACAAAAGTTGGGAAGAACCGGTAGAAGGCAGGGGAAGGTCTCTCATTTTGTATTTTTACCATCATCTGAAGAAAATTTGGTCCTTTCTATAGCTATTGTAAATTTGGCTATAAAAAAGTGGGTTGAAGATGTCTATATATCAAATAAAGCTTATGATATTTTGTTTCATCAGATTATTACAAGCTCATTAGCAGAGAATGGAGCAGACATTGATAAGATATTTAAAATATTAGGAAAAGTCTACTCTTTTAGTGGGATAAGCTATGAAAAATATATAGGACTTATAGACTTTATGGTTAAGAAACAAATATTATATCAAGATAAAGCAAGAGTGTTCCTTGGTGATATAGGTCAGCAAATTTTTGGAAAAATGAACTATATGGACCTATACTCAACCTTTGAAACTCCTCCTGAATTTACAGTAAATAATAAAGGGAAAAGCATAGGAACTATAGAAGCTTGGTTTGTAAAAGCCCTGGGGGAAAAGTTTAATTTTATTCTGGGAGGAAGATGCTGGGAAACAGTAAAAATTGATGAAAAGAAGTTTATAGTTTATGTTGAACCGTCTCAAGTAGCAGAGCCTCCAAAATGGATTTCAGGGGGAAAAATGCTTAGCTTCACTTTATCCCAAGAGTACTTCGAGATATTAACTAGTTCTCAGGATATACAATTTTTGAATGTACAAGAGAAAGATGTTTTAGAAAGCTATAGAAAAGAACAACAAGCTTTGGGCTTGGAGAAAAATAGTATTTTGGTAGAAGAAAAAAATACAGAATGGAATTTCTATTCTTATTTTGGAGATAAACTTAATTATACCTTGGGAAATACTATATGCTTATTGGACGATAGATTAGAACTAAAGGGTGTAAGTTGGAAAGGGTTTAATATTAAGAAGAACAAGGCAGAAGTGACCTTGGAAGAAATTAGAGGCTTTGTAGAAAAAATGCTGTCTACAGAAGGATTTTTCTCTGAGGACATTAAAGACCAGTTAAAAGAAAAGCTTCCTGATATATCTTTTTCCAAGTATCAGAAGTACTTACCTTTG
>JAGNSM010000174.1 GCA_017988045.1 Fusobacteriaceae bacterium | reverse complement strand
TTACCTTCAACACTTTTTAAAGCTCTAACTGGAGAATTTACACCACCAGGAATTAGCTCTAAACTTTCTTTATATAAATTCATTTTTCCTCCTAAATATAAGGCGTTTATTTGGTAGAGCCTTTGGCAGACACAACAATGCTTTTAGAATTTGCCAACGTCAATCCTTACCCAAATTACTGACTATTAACTAAATCACTACTAACTGTTTTTTAGCCATTCTGCTATCTCTTTTGCCCAATAAGTTATAATAATGTCTGCTCCAGCTCTTTTAAAAGAATACATAGATTCCATTACAACTCCTTTTTCATCAATATAACCTTTTTTCGCTGCTTCTTTAACCATTGCATACTCACCACTTACATTATAGACAGCAAGAGGAACTTCTACCTTATCTCTCAATCTTGCTAATACATCAAGGTATGGAAGTCCCGGTTTTACCATAAGAATATCGGCACCTTCCTCCAAATCCCATTTAGCTTCTGTCAAATAGTCTCTGCTTCTTTTGAAATCCATTTGATATGATTTTCTGTCTCCAAAACTAGGTGTAGAATCACAAGCATCTCTGAAAGGACCATAAAAACTTGATGAATATTTTACAGCATAAGACATGATAATAGTATCTGTAAATCCATTATTATCAAGTTCCTCTCTAATAAGACCAATTCTGCCGTCCATCATATCACTTGGAGCAACAATATCAGCTCCAGCTTGTGCATGACTAAGAGCAATTTTAGCCATAAGTTTTGCACTTTCATCATTAAGAAGAGTTTCCCCTTCCAGTATCCCGCAATGTCCATGAGAAGTATATTCGCACATACATACATCAGTTATTATCAAAATATTATCAAATTTTTCTTTTAATAGTCTAACACTTTTTTGTATAATTCCATTGGGATTATAAGCCTCTGTACCACAACAATCTTTGTGTTTTGGGATTCCAAAGAGTAAAAAAGCTCTTACGCCCAAACTAATACACTCTTCTACCTCTTTTAAAAGCTCTACCTCTCCCAATCTATAGATACCTTCCATAGATTGTATTGCTGTTTTTCCTTCCAAATCTTCCTCAATAAAAACTGGATAGACAAGGTCATTAATTGAAAAATTTACATCAGCAATCATCTCTCTTAAAAGGCTTGTTTTTCTTAGTCTTCTACCTCTATTTTTAATCATAAACTACTCCCAACTGATTTTATTAATTCTTCTACAATACCTTCTAAGCTATAAGTTTTAGCTTCTATGTCAACTTTATATCCAAATTTTTCAAGTGATTTTGAAGTCATAGGGCCAATACTTGCTATTTTTAAATTTGAAATATCTATATTCTTTGTGCTTTTAGCAAAACTTTCAACTGCAGATGAACTTAAAAAAACTATGTATGCTTCATCTTTTAATTCTTTTTCTAAAAGCTCTTTTTCGTAATTTTTTTCAGAATTTATATAAATATCCTTAATTTTTATTTGTAAATTATATTCTTTAGATAATTCCTTTTCACTTCTACCATGAATATCTGAGCTGAGAAGTAAAACTTTTCTATTTTTCCCATAAAATTCTTTTAATTCACTCAAAAGTGTTTTAACAGAATATTCTTTGGGAACGTAATCAGGTTTTATATAAAAAGTCTCCAGAGCTTCTACTGTACCGCTTCCAATACATGCAATTTTTTTATTTCCCAAAACTCTAAGGTCTTTTCCAATATAATTTAGTCCCTCAAAAAAACTATTAACAGCTTTTGGACTGTTAAAAGAAATTATTTCGCTATCTTTAACTTGTTCTAAAAAATTATCATCAAAACGAGAAAAATTTGTTTTTAATTCAATCATTGGAAGTGCAATAACTTTTGCTCCGTCTTTTTCAAAGAATTTTGAACTTCTGTTATAACTATCAATATCTCTAGTAAGAATTATTTTTTTACCAAAAAGTTTTCTTTTACTAAACCAATCATACTGTCCAAGTAGTTTTGCTGTCCCACCAATAACAATAATGCTTGGAGCTTTTATTCCATTTAATTCTACTAAATCAGCGATATTTTCTAAAATTCCTGTAATTCCTTTTTGATTTGAAGTAGTACCTTCTTGGATAATAGAAACAGCAGTATATCTAGGCATACCTTTACTTATAAGTAAATCAGCAATCTCTTTTATGACACCTACTCCCATAAGGATTACAATAGTTCCTTTTATCGTGGCAATAGAGTCGAAATCAAGACCAATATCTCCACCACCACTTCTTGCTGTAAAAATATGAAGAGAGCTTGAAATATCACGTTTTGTAACTGGGATTCCTGCATAGGTAGGAACTGCAAAAGAAGAACTAATTCCTGGGACTACTTCATATTCAAGTCCTGCTTCTACCAATAAGTCAATTTCTTCGCTTCCTCTTCCAAATAAAAAAGGATCTCCTCCGTGAAGTCTTACAACAATATTGTTTACTTTTGTTTTTTCTACAAAAAGATTATTTATTTCTTTTTGAGTTTCCCCACCAGTAGTAGAATTCTTTCCTACATATATTAACTCGCAATTTTTTTTAGCATTATTCAATAATCTTATATCAATAAGTCTATCATAAAGAATTACATCTGCAATTTTTATTAAATCTAAACCCTTTACGGTAATAAGCCCAATATCTCCAGGACCAGCACCTACAATATATCCTTTTCCCATAATTCCTCCAATAATAGGACTTTCTGAAAAACATATAGTTTGATTTTACAGGTGTCCAAGGTTATTTCAAATTAATCTAAACTCTTTTTCAAAAAATTCTAAATCTCCAGTTTTTCCTGTTATTTTTCTCTTAATTATTTTGCCATTAATAAGTTTCATTGTCCAAACACTTGCAATATCAAAATCTATTTCAGCGTATGCACCGATTGGACTTTTACAGCCTCCATTATGTATTTTACCAAAAAGTCGTTCTAATTCCACAACTTTTCTCAGTTCCTTATTATCTATCAAATCTAGGATTCTTCTGACAAACTCGTCATCTTCTCTACATTGAATTCCCAATACTCCTTGACATGGACTTGGAACCATTTCATCTACCTCAAAATATCTAGAAATCATATTATCTAACCCTAACCTATTAAGCCCAGCAGCAGCGAGAACAATAGCATCATAATCTCCATTATGAAGCTTTAGAATCCTTGTATCTACGTTACCTCTAATAGGCCTGACCTCTATATTTTCATAAAGAGCTTCTAGCTGAACTCTTCTACGCTCGCTACCTGTACCTATAATCTTAATCTCGTTATGAACAATAAGAGCATCCCTAGGATCTTCTCTTTCGGGATACGCTCCCATAATTAAGCCTTCTACCTCATCATATGGCATATCTTTCATTGAGTGAACAGCTAAATCTATTTTATTAGCTAGTAATTCTTCTTCTATCTCTTTTACAAATAGTTTTTTTAATGGTATCTCATTGAAAGTTGATTGATTAATATCACCAGAAGTTTTTATTATTTTTAATTCAATCTCTAAGCCCATTTTTTCCAAACGGCTTTTTATATGTTCAGCTTGTGCAAGGGCTAGATTACTTCCTCTAGTTCCAATAATTAACTTTTTCATAACTTCCTCCGATTAAACCATTCTAAAATTTTTTCTATTCCAAAATCTATTATCCAATTATACTCTTCACAAATTTGACATCTTTTCCCATAAGAATCTATTGCCAAATTATTTAACTCTTCTAGATTAATAAGTTTTTGATTTTCTTGCTGTCCAATAAGATTTTCAATATCTCTAGGAACTGCAAAATCTATTAGTAATCTCTTTTTATCTGCTATTTTTTTAGTATTCATTTCATTTAGCTCAAAAATAAGATGAGGTGCTGAAGTACTTGAAAAAACAATATCTGCATCATAAAAAAGATTATATTTATCATCAAAAGAAAAATAATTTACAGTTTCTTCAATCATAGATTTTCTTCTTTT
>JAGNSM010000173.1 GCA_017988045.1 Fusobacteriaceae bacterium | reverse complement strand
ATAAATGGAGTTATTAAAGCAGGAGCAAGAGATAATGACACAGTTCTAGAAGAAATAAAAGAATATGTTGTTACAACTGAAATCAGAAAAAACATGAGAGAATTTTTCTCAGCTTATGCTTCTTCTTTTGCAAATAAAAAAAATGAAAATATAGGGATTTGGCTAGCAGGTTTCTTTGGTTCAGGGAAATCACATTTGTTAAAAATGTTGGGAACTATAATAGAAAACAAATCATATAATGGAAAAACCGTCACACAATATTTCGAAGAAAAACTTGGAGATGATAAACTTCTTTTTGGTGATTTATCAAAATCTTCATCAGTACCAACAGATGTTATTTTGTTTGATATAGGAAAAGTTACAGACCAAAAGAAATATGAAAACGGTGCAGCAATGGTTGTTGCATTTCTTAAGAAATTTAATGAAAGTATAGGTTTTGATAAAAGCAATATAAAAGTTGCAGATTTTGAAAGAGATTTATGGAGACAAGGAAAATATGATGAATTTAAATCTATATATCTATCTATAGCAGGAGTATCTTGGGAAGAAGATAGAGCAAAACTTTCATATAGAGAAAAATTCTTTTTAAAGACCATAGATAAAATGGATTTGCCTCATTTTGACGAAGATAGTGCTGAAAGATGGTTAGAAAGAGAAGAAGACCCTTCAATATCTGTTGAAACTTTCTCAGATATAATTACGGAATATCTGGACCGTTCAGAGCCTAACAAAAGAATCATATTTCTAATTGATGAAATAGGGCAATATATAGGTTCAGATTCACAACTTATGTTAAACTTACAAGGAATTTCTGAAGAGATAGGAAGACTTTTGAAAGGTAGAGTATGGATTGTTGTTACTTCTCAAAAAGGGATTACAGAAATATTAAATGAGAGAGAATTTAAAGTACAAGATTTCTCCAAGATTCAAGATAGATTTAAAATAAGATTGCCTTTATCAAGTGTAAATATAGATGAAGTTATTAAAAAGAGATTATTGGAAAAAACTCCTGAAATGATACCTTCATTAAAATCATATTATGATAGCAACAAAATTAATATAGATAACCTTATAACCTTTGATGGAGAAGCAAAATTAAATTTGTACAAACATGCAGAAGATTTTGCTGAAACATATCCTTTTGTGCCTTATCAATTTTTCTTATTGCAGGAAGTGTATGATAAAATAAGAAAAATGTCTCATTCAGGAGACCATCAATCAAAAGGAGAAAGGTCTTTACTAAATGCTTTTCACGATTCTGCAAACAATGTAAAAGGAAAAGAGCTTGGAACTTTAGTACCTTTTTATAGTTTTTATGATTCAATAGAGCAATTTTTGGATGACACAGTTAGAAAACCTATATTACATGCAGAACAAAGATTTGGAATGAATGAATTTGAAGTTAATCTTCTAAAACTTCTTTATCTTTTAAAAGGTGTAGACAATATAAAAACTACAGTAGATAATCTTGCTAGTTTTATGATAACTAATATTTCTGAAAATAGAGCAGATTTAAAAACTAAGATTATAGATGCATTAAAAAAATTAGAATCAAAACATTTAATTCAAAGAAATGGAAATATTTATACTTTCCTAACTGATGCAGAACAAGATATAAATAGAGAAATTAAAGAAGTAAAAATTGATAATAGCGAATTGTCAAAATATATATATTCAAGAATATTTGAAGATATATTTGATTCTAATAATATAAGGATTAGACAGACAGGAAATAGCTATATTTTTGGAAAAAAAGTTGATGACCAGTTTTTTTCTACACAAAACAATAAGTTGGTTGTGCATGTAATTACTCCATATCATGATTATTATGGAAAACCTTCTGAATTTGTAATGTATACTTCAAGAGACAGTGGACACCTTTTTGTAACTTTAAATAGTAAAGATGAGTTCATGGAAGAAATAAGAGAACTAATCCAAATAGAAAGATATGTTACAGATAAAAAATCTAAGAATCCACCACCAAATATTATTAGAATTTTGGATATAAAAGCTAGTGAGAAAAAGGAAAGACAAGAAAGAATAAGAGCATATATAGAAACTGCTTTAGAAAATGCAAGTTTTATGCAGAACGGAACAGCTATTGAGATAAAAAGTAAAAGTGCAAGAGAAAGACTGCAAGATGCAATAGAAAATTATGCTTTAGGAGTATATAGAAATTCAGTTCTTATAAAATCTCATTATACAGAACAAAAGATTAAAAGTTTAATCCAAGTTGATTATGCAGATACGCTGTATTATGCTGAAAAAGATTTTGCTGAAAATGTAAATAAAGAAGCCTTAAAAGAAATGGTAGAGCATATTAAAGATTTATCAGATAGAAATGATGTAATTACTCTAAAAAAACTTTCTGATAAATTTGAAGAAGTTCCTTATGGATGGGATTTAATAGATATTCAAGGTTTACTAACAGAACTTTTTGTATTTTTGAAAGTAGATTTGGAGTATGAAACAGAAGAGCTTAATCCTAAAGATAGGTCCTCTATAGATAAAATTATAAAAGTTAGAGGGGCTAATCAAGAAAGGCTTATTATTAAGCAAAAAGAAGAAAAGCCTCTTGAACTTATAAGAAAAGCTATTCAAACAATGAAAACTATTTTTGGTGCAAGTCTTGAGTTAGAAGAAAATAGATTTGAAAAGGGAGCAAAAAAATACTTGGAAGAACAAGTAAACCTAATAAATCTAAATTTAAAAAATTACGACTCACCAAAGCTTTTTAAATATCCAGGGAAAAGTGATTTGGAAGAATATAGAGATTTTCTAAAGCACGATATTTTGGAATATAAAGGGGAAAAATCTTTATGTGAAAATATCATAAAAAACTTTGAAGATTTTGATGAACTTAAAACAAAGGCAGATACAGTAAAAGATTTCTTTGATAAGTCTAAGGTAAAACTTAGTATATTTAATGGAGCTATAAAAGAAATAGAAAATTTAAAAGCTAATGATATTAATTATGGACATTTGTTGGAATCAGAAGAAGTAAAGAAAATAAAAGAAGTACTAACAGCAAGAGAGCCTTATTCATTACTTCATACAGTTCCACCATTAATAACTAAAATAAAAGAAGAAATAACAACTTTAATAACTAAAGAAAAAGACAAGTTTATGACTGAACTTCAAGCTAAAGAAGAAGAGTATTCTGCAATTACTTCAAATATCCAAGATGAATTAGTAGTTACTTCAATTAATAAAAAAATAGATGAGCTTAGAACCAAAATTACTAATTGTAATGATAATCAAATTTTTATGTATGCAACTCTCTTTGACAAGTTGGATATAGCAGTAAAAGACCTTTATAAAAATTATATCAAAAATAAAATAGCAAGTTCAAAGGCTGAAATTACTGAAATAATCCAAGAAAAAGATAATGTTGAACATCTTGTGGCAGAGACTAATGAAAAATTTAGAGCATCTATAAACAAAATACAAGAAGCTAAGACAATATCTGAAATAGAAGATGAGCTTGATTTTATAAATGATGAAAAACAAGAAATCTTAAATGAGTTAAAGGGTATAGCTAAGAAAAAGGAAAAAGTTGTAATTAAAGTAAAAAGACAAAATAGAAAAAATATAGAAAGTCCTGAACAAGTTGATGAGTACATTTCTACTTTGGAAAAGGAACTAAAAGACCTTAGAACAAAGCTATTAGAAGCTGTTCAATCAAATAAAAAAGTAGATATTCTAGAGGAGTAATGATGAACAAAAGTATCTTAATGAAGTTTGCGATAGAATCAAGAAATACATTAATGAAAAGTATAGATACCACTCTTATGGCTATGGGATTTACAGCGAGTACAATCCCAGCCTCAAGACAATCTGGAGATAAAGTTTTTGTAAATGAAAAGGAATATTCAAAAGTTCAATATGATGACCTTGTTGCAAGATATAAAGAACTTGGATATGAACAACTGAAAGAAAGTATGGC
>JAGNSM010000172.1 GCA_017988045.1 Fusobacteriaceae bacterium | reverse complement strand
TAAATTTTGGTAACTACTCAGGTATCTAAAAAACTTGAAATATCAATCTTTTATACACAACTTTGGCGCGAGGAGAGGTGGGAGTCCTCAATGCTATCAATTTAAGGCATTTTCATTCTATGATAATCTGTTGTCATACCGACAAGGGAGGTATCTTGAGATTTCTCGTACCTCGAAATGACAAGTTGTTGAAAAAACAATCCCTTAAATAAAGCTTTTAAGTCTCCCTTGATAAGGGGAGATTTAGAAGGGATATTTTTTAATTTTCTAGTTTATGCAAAGGTCTTTATTTTATTATGACTGAGTAGTTGCCAAATTTTGAAATAAAAAAAACCTGTAAAATACAGGTTTTATAATCAATTTATTATTAATTATCTAGGTGTTACATTAGAAGCTTGAGGTCCTTTTTGTCCGTCTGTTACTTCGAAAGTTACAGCTTCTCCTTCAGCTAATGTTTTGTATCCAGGTTTGTTGATTTGAGCAAAGTGAACAAATACGTCTTTACCATCTTCTCCTGTAATAAATCCATAACCTTTTTCTTGATTGAACCATTTAACTGTTCCGTTCATTTCGATACCTCCATAAAATATTAATATTTATCCCAATAATTGTTTCGTAATTCTTTAAAATACTCTATGGTATATCAAATAAACTTAACTAACTATTTAGAACATTATTATTATATTACTTTTAGTGCAAAATGTCAATTTTTTTTCTTTATAACTCTTGCGAATCCTTGCATTGGTGCTTCCACATGTTCTTAAATATTGCAAAAAGTTCGAATGCTTTTTTACCTGTGTATACTTCTTCAAAATAACTCTCTTTATGGATTTCTTTTTCAAGAATTTCAATATAATCTTTAAGAGAGAGGTCTTGAATAGTTTCACTATCCTTAGAATATTCTCCTTGTCCCACAATATCTTCATTAATTGAAATAGGCGTAAAATTCCAATTATTATCTTTAGTATACTTACCTTCTACCTTGATTTCTCCACAGTCACCAATGATTCTTATATCGTATTTTCTACCTTGATACCATAATTTATAAAAGTTTATATTTAGTCTTTGATTCCCATTGCACAAATGAGAAAAAACTAAATTATTTTCAGCATTATAATCAGAATAATCCAAAATAAATTTTTTAAAGTACAAAGTTAAAAATGATAGCGGTGCTAAAGATATTTGGAAAAACGCATCTTTAAAATCATTATCATCATTTGAACCTATATCTAAAAAGATATTATTTATTTTTCCAATTTTATTAGTATTAATTGCTTCTCTAATTTTTTTTGCTGTAATATGTTGAGAGAAAAAATATACTAAATATACTCTATTTTCATCAAAAAAGTTTTTAAATCCTGCATATTGTATTTCACAATTTATTAGCGGAAAACGAAGAAGTATAATTATTTTGTCTTTAATTTTTTCTAAAAAGCTTAAAGAAGTATATTTATGAGTGGTAATAATAATTTGTTCAACTTCCAAAAGTTCATCAATATCATTACTATAATTATCTATTTCTGCGACTTCAGCCAAATCTTTAGCTGCAAGTAAATCATCATCATATAAGAGATTTATTTTATATCCAAGATTTCTATAGATTTGACTAAGACGAATTACGTCTTTGTTTCCAACAATAGCGATTCTTTTTTCACTTTTTTTATGAAGTTCAGTTTCTTTTTCTAGAAGCCTTTCAGAAAGTTTTGGGATTTTCACTTTTTCATCAATCATAGATTGATTGTAAGTAAAATCAATACTTTTCTCGATTACCCAATCTTTTTGGTAAATAACTTTTAGTCTAGAAAGAATATCATAGTAATTCAATTCAGCATTGGAATCTACCATAAATAATCCGCTATCATATTCAACAGAGATACGATAAATTTCCGCTACAGTATCCTCTATAAAAGCTAGTGCAGGATAGTAATTTGTAGATGCGTGAATCTCTCCTTTTTCAGAAATCTCTTTTTGAATAAGGTTTAACAGTCCATTATCTTTTACATCCCTTGAAATTTGTAAAGGAAGTCTAATAATAATGGCATGAGGATTTTGATAAAGGACTCTCTCTTCTGCCATTCTTTTCTCAAACCCAAACCCTTCAAAAGCATCGGGCTTTGAGGTAGAATCAAAAGGTCCATTATTGTAGTCTGAAAACACTTCATAACTACTTGTGAAAATAAATTTTATTTGATGAATTCTACAAACCCAAGCGAGCTCACTAGGCCATTCATAATTTACTTTCCAAGTTTCATTCTCTAGTTTATTCAAAGTAGAAGCTATTGCCAGATGATAAACAACATCTGGTTTCAATTTTTGGATGTATTCTTCCATTGCATAATAGTCAAAAATAGATGTTTTACTTCTATCCCAAGTATATACTTCTACTCCATAAAATTGTAGGAATCTTTTTAATTTATTTCCTATAGTTCCATTTGAACCTGTTATTAAGGCTTTCATTGTAACCTCCTTTTACAGTATTTAAGCTTGTCATAAAACTTTAGTTACATACTTTTAAGTTTTACAACTACCCATATTATCCCTTAATATATACTGTACAAAAACCAATTTCCTTTTTTATAATAGGATTTTTTTTATTTCAAAGAAAAAAGCTATATCTAATCAACAATTTTTCTAGATATAGCGTTTCTATAGCAAATGTTTTTTCAAAAAATCTACGTATTTCATATCAACTTCTTTAATGTGATGAAGTATCCAAGTATTTAGAAATTCAAATAACTTCTTATCAAATTCAATATTAGATATATCTTCTTTTTTTATATCATTTACAAAATTTCTAAAAGTATTATGCTCATTAATATGTTCTTCTTTATTTTTATAATTAAAAACAGCAAAATAATTTTCTTCAGTTTCAAAATGGTAGTCTGTGAATTCCAAAAGTTCATCTATTAAAGGATATATTCTATTAATAGAGTTATCCTCAATAAATTCATATAATTGATTAACTTTCTTTATAAGAACTTTATGTTGAACATCGATAATTTTGATATCAGTTTCAAAGGAGCTATCCCATTTTATAAATTCCATTTTTAATTCTCCTATAATTTTATTTTAATAGTAACTATTTAGGAATAAATCAAGTAAAATCAAAGTTTTTAAAATAGATGAGTATTCAAATTTAAAATATATTCTTTATGTAAAAGATATACTCATTAAAAAGTTATATTCCTTTTATTTTTTGTATCTTAAATTCTTAATTTTTGAGTTTCTATGTTTCTTGAAAATACGCTTTGGATTAAGATAGTGAAGTTCTAAAACTGCTAAAAATATTATGTATACTCGAAGGAATTGATACTATCAGAGAATAGAAATTAGTAAAAAAATACAGGTAAAGTTCTAAAAATAACATTTTTAGAATACCTGTATTTTCTCTTTATTTTAGCTTATTTAATATTGAATAAATATCTTGAACTTTTACCCAAGGGATAGTGTTTATAACTTGTTTTTCTTTGACTAAAGTTTTTGAAAATGACATTAATTTTGAGTCATCAATATTATTTAGTCCTAAATCTCTAAGATTAGTAGGAAGTCCAACAAGTTTACAATAGTTTATAACTTCATCTAGCTCATGACTTTGTTCAACAGCAAGTTGAACTATTACACCAAAAGCGACTTTTTCTCCATGCATAAACTTATTAGTTTCTGGAAACAAAGTCAGAACATTATGAACAGAGTGAGCTAAGGATAATCCTGTATTTTCAAACCCTAGACAGCTTAATAATATATTAGCTTCAATTATATTTTCCAAAGCCTCATTGACTTGATTTTCATTAGAAATTTTTATTGCTTCTACCGAATCAGATAAAAGAGTTTCATAACATAATTTGGCAGTAGCAAGAGACAATTTTGTAGTAGTATTTGGATTATTCTTTATATAGGTTCTTGCTTCAAAGTAAGTAGAAAGAGCATCTCCCATACCAGCTACCAAGAATCTTGTAGGTGCTTGAGATATGATTGAGCTATCTACCAAAATTAAATT
>JAGNSM010000171.1 GCA_017988045.1 Fusobacteriaceae bacterium | reverse complement strand
AATAGAATAGAAAGTACCCAATCTAAGATTTTTACTAAAACAGATGGTGAAGTTTTACCAAAGAATATCCAAGATATTCAGAAAAAATCTTCTGTTAAAGAAGAATTAGGTAAGATTCAAAATCTAAAAAAAGATTTAGCTACTAATGAAGGATTGAAAGTTAGAGAAAAATCAGCAGAAAATACGATTAATTTCTCTAAAGAAGTAAGTCCTCAATGGAATGGTAGAAGTGTAAGTACAGTAAATGAACTTACAGCTAAATCAAAAGTAAATGCCAAAGATGACCTTAAATTAGCTGTTTCAGATAACAAGATTGCTGAGCCAAACAATAAGTTCGCAACAATCTCTAGTTATGGTCTAAAAAAAATGAATGACCAGTTTAAACTAGAGGACAAGGTAGAAGGAATTAAAGAGCTGAAAGTTGTTGAAAAAAATTCTTCGGCAGATAAAGTGCCTGAGAAAAATGATTCGATACCTTTAGCACAAAATTTTACAACTAGTAGAGTTGATTCAAAAGGATTTGTAAGTACGCCAGTAAATACAGATTCTCGTAATGATTTTAATGCCATTATGCAACAAGTAGAAAATGGAATAAAAATTAATTACAACAATCAATTAAAAGAAATGAAGATTAAACTTCAACCTGAAGAATTAGGAGAAGTTGAAATCAAAATGACTATGGAAAACAACATAATGAAAGCTCAATTTGTTGTAGAAAGTCAAACAGTTAAAGATATACTAGAAAGCAGATTCGATAATTTGAGAAATGCTTTAGAAAACAAAGGATTTTATGGGGCAGAAATAAATGTCTCAGTGTCTACTGGTGAAAATAAAAATGCTAACAATGCATTTACGTTTAACCAAAGCGATAATAAAAGAACAGAGGAAAAAGTTCCAGATTATTTAGCAAAGGTAGAAAACCTTGAAAATAATAGTAAAGTTAGAAAAGTAATAAGCGATTCTAATGTAGATATTATGATATAGGAGGATAATGAATTATGTATGTAAACAATCTAGGTCTTAACAATGTGACTAAAGATATTCAGACTACTCAAGAAGTAGCAAAAGATGGTTCTCAATTAGGAAAAAATGATTTTATGAAACTTCTTATGCAACAAATGAGAAATCAAGACCCTTTAAGTCCCCAAAGCAATAGTGAATCAATAGCACAAATGGCACAATTTTCATCACTTGAACAAAGTACAAACTTAAATAGCTCTTTTCAAGACTTAGCTAAAATGATGACTATGAATAGTCTTACAGCTTCTGCTCATGTAATAGGGAAATATGCAACTATACAAGATGGAAGTGAAGAAATAAGCGGGAAAGTAGTTAGCACTTCACTAAAAGAAGGGGAAGTTTTTATTAAACTTCAGGTAGAAGATGGAAAAGAAATTACAGCGAAACTTGGATCAATAATATCTTTATCTGAAAAAGAACAGGTGAAAAAAGAGTATAAAGTACTCCCTGGAAATGAGGCTTTAACAGAAGCTTAATTTAGGAGGTGATGTTATGGCGAGAATAATTAATAATGGTTATTTCGGAAATGTGCAAGTTAATACAGACATACAGCATAGAAATGACTCGAATAAAAGAAAAACAGAAGTTAACTTTGAGGATGTATTAAACTCGGAGAAAAAGCTTAAATTCTCAGCACATGCACAGAAAAGAATGGAAAGCAGAAATATAACGATAAATTCAGATGAAATGAAAAAGATTGAAGAAAGTGTAGCTAAACTTAGAAACAAAGGTTGCCAAGATTCAGTAATACTATCGCAAGATAGAGCATACGTTATTAGCATAAAAAACAACACTGTAGTAACTATAGTAGATGAGGGTAGTTTAAAAGACAGTGTATTTACTAATATAGATAGTATGACTCTAGTATAAGATCTAGATTAATTCATTATCTATAAGGCTGGACCGTAAGGAAGCCTTATTATCATGGAACGATTGAAATGATAAAATGAGGAGGTAACACATGTTAGGTTCATTATACTCAAGTATAAGTGGAATGAAAGCGCATCAAACAAAACTTGATGTAGTTGGAAATAATATAGCAAATGTAAATACTACGGGGTACAAAAAAACATCCGTAAATTTTGAGGAAACAATGACTCAAACAGTTAAAGGAGCAAGAGGGCCAATAGATGGACAAGGTGGGATAAATCCATCTACAATAGGACTTGGAACTAAGGTAAGCTCAATAAATACAAACTTTGAATCTGGAGCACAACAAACTACTGGAAGAAAAACAGATTTAAGAATTGATGGAAACGGATTCTTTGTGGTAGCAGATGGAAGTAATAAAATGTATACTAGATCTGGAAATTTCAATTTGGATGGGAATGGAAATCTTGTTACGCCTAATGGATTAAAAGTACAAGGGTGGCAAGCAACAATAAGAGATGATGGAAGTCAAGGGATAAGTCCTGACGCAGAAGTCGGAGAATTGGCGGTTAAAGTAGGAGCAACACTTCCTGGAAAAGCAACTGATGCAATAAATTTTGCTGGAAATCTTAACCAAAATGCAGGAATAGGTAATATTAGCTTGAATGTAAAAGATGCTACTGGTGCAAAGGTAGATGTTACAATCAAATTTAATTATGATACTGCTAATGATAAATGGCAGTGGAGAGCAGAGGGAAGCGGAGTTACTGGGAAAGGTGCGTTTCAATTGGATGAAAAAGGGAATATCAAAAAATCATTCCCATCGGAAACAACACCTATTCAAAATGCTAATGGAATGTTAGTACAATCTCCAGTTGCTGGGAAAATTACATTTTCTGAACTGGCAGATATGAGTAACAGAAAAACAGCTCAAGTTTCAGACAATTTAGTAAGTACAACAGCAGAAGTTTATGATACATTAGGAAATACACATACAACTTCAGTAAAATATACAAAATTAGCTGACAATGTTTGGGAGTGGAATGCAGGAGTTGCTAACGGTTCTAAAATAACTAATGGAAAAGGATTTATGACTTTTGATGCTAGAGGACAGTTAAATGGTAATTATTTATATGCAGATCCTAATGATCCAGCAACTCTTCCAGAGGGAGTAGGAACTATTTTCTATGAAAGTGGAGCTAAAAATCCAGATGGAACTGTTAATAACGGAGATCCAGCAAGTAATTATGTAATGGATGCCAATGGAGTTGTTCGTTATAGAGGAGCAGCAGCACCCGGACTTGAGCCAGGTCAAATCATGAATAAACAGTTTGATGGGAAAGTAAGTTTTGACCCAGCAGATAATGGAGAAGCACCACCACCAGCAAGAGGAGCAGCACCAGTACAAATGACACTTAACTTTAGTGGAATTAGTCAATTTGCTGCAAACTCAACGGTTGCTCTTGAGTCTCAAAATGGATATGGAATGGGAGAATTGGAAACGTATAATATAACTGATACAGGAGATGTTATGGGATTCTATTCTAATGGATATCAACAAATAATTGGAAGAATTGCACTTGCTAAGTTTACTAACCAAGAAGGATTGCAAAATGCTGGTGGAAGTGTATTTAAACAAACTTCTAACTCAGGTGAGGCAATTGTTCAAAAAGCTGGACAAGCTGGACTTGGAAAAATTACAGCTGGAGCTCTTGAAATGTCAAATGTTGATTTAGGTCAAGAATTCACTGACATGATAATTGCGCAAAGAGGGTTTCAAGCGAACTCTAAAACAATATCTACAGCAGATACAATATTAAATGAATTAATCAACTTAAAAAGATAGAGTAAGGGGCTATTAGCCCCTTTCAAAAATATCTTATGGCATTTGAAAAAAATAAATGATATAATAACTAGAAGGTGAGAAAGTGATATTAGTTCATAGATTAGGAAAAGATAATGAAGAACTTGTAGTAAATGTTGATCAAATTGAGTTTGTAGAGGGACATCTTGATACAGTACTTTCTATGGTCAATGGAAGAAAGATTATTATAAAAGAAAGTAAAGAAGAAGTAATAAAAAAGGTAGTTGAATTTAGAAGAAGTATAATGATTGGAGGCTAGTTATGGATTTTGGTACGATAGCTGGG
>JAGNSM010000070.1 GCA_017988045.1 Fusobacteriaceae bacterium | reverse complement strand
TGAATAGTTGCAGCACCTTCTTTAATATTCATTGAGGCAATTTCACTTAATTTTATCTCTCCATAAGAAGGAGTGCTAATATATAAATTTAATATGTTTTCTATATTATTTCTATATTCCTCTGCTAATCTCAAAGTAACATTAATATCATTTCCATCTGATTTAATAGTAAAAGTTTCTTTACCTTTTACTTGATATGAAATAAGATTAGCAATTTCTGTTACACTTAATCCATAATAAGAAGCCTTATCTCTATCAATATCAAATGTAATTTCAGGATTTCCACCTTCATTAGATGATGATACGTCTACAAGTCCTTTTTGTTTTTTTATTTCTGTAAGAACAGTATCCGAAAATGCTTGTAGTATTTGCGAATCACTTCCATAAAGTTTAAGTTCCACGTCTCCATTAGAACCTCCGCCTCCTGGTCCTCCACCTGATTTAGCTACTTTTAACTTAACATCTGGTATATTTTGCAACTTACTTCTTATTGAGGAAATAATATCATCTAAACTTTCTTTCCTATCTGCTTTACTTGGAACTGTAACATTTAATGTAAAATCCTCTGCTGTTACTGATATTGAATAGCTTTTTGTCATAGAATCCTTCGCTACTATTGATTCTACTTCTTTTCCTATTCTATTGGCTTTTTCCAAATCTAATCCCTTAGCCAAAGTACCACTAATTTGGTACTCTCCATTATCCATGGAAGGCATAAATTCTGTCTTAAGTGTCATTACACCTAGAACCATCGATAAAATTAGCGTTCCTATTGCAATTAATATTGTTTTAACTTTATTTCTTAGAGCTTTCTCAAGCAAAATAACATATTTCTCTTTAACAAACTTTAAGTATTTTCCCTCTTTAACAGCAGCACTCTTAGCATCTAAAAACTTTGATGCTGCCATAGGGATAAATGTTAAAGCTATTATTATTGATGCTGCTAACGAATAAGTTATCGAGTATGACATATCATGAAATATCTCTCTTGCCATACCTTGTTTTACTACCATAGGTAAGAAAACCGCTACTGTTGTTAAGGTAGAAGTTATTATAGGAATTGTCATCTCTGATGCTCCATTGGCAGCAGCTGTTACTTTATCTTCCTTTTCCTCTTCCATACGTCTATAGATGTTATCTATAACAACTATAGAGTTATCTACAAGCATCCCTACTCCAAGAGCAAGTCCCATTAATGATATAATATTCAATGTAATTCCTTGTATATATAAGAATGCAAAAGCAACAATTACTGACGTAGGCAGAGCTACTGATACTATTAACGTTGCTCTTATATTTCTTAAGAATAAGAAAAGTACTAGAGCAGCTAACACAATCCCTTGTAAAGCATTACTTGCAACGTTACTTATTGATTGATTAATTTCTGTAGAGTCATCTTGAGCAATAGTAAATTTAATCTCTTCAGATGCCGATTTTTGAATTTCAGAAATAACATTTTTAACCTCTTCTACTATTTCTATAGTATTCCCGTCATCTGACTTAGTTACTGCTATCCTTACTGAATCTTTCCCATTATCTCTAGATTTTGAGCTAATATCTTCATTAGTATAAGTTACATTTGCAACATCAGATAGTTTTAATCTCATTCCATCTTTATTTGAAATAACTATGTCTTTAACTTGTTCTACTGTTTTTATTTCTCCCTGTATCTTTACACGAAACTCTTTATCTCCTGACTTAATGTTACCTAAAGGCGTATTGATATTAGCCGCTAATAACACATTTTTTAAATCATTAACTGTTAAAGAATATGCTGAAAGTTTATTTGGGTCTACTTCTACCCTAACTTCTTCCACTAATCCTCCAGTAATATCTACTTGAGATACTCCTGTTATTTTTTCAAGTAAAGGTTTAATTTGGTCATCTGCAACTGCATAAAGACTTGTTAAATCTTTCCCTGACAAATTATAAGTAATAATAGGTTGAGCATTGATGTCTATTTTACTAACATATGGTTCGTCTGAATCGTCAGGCAATGAAGATTTAATATTATTAATTTTAGACTGCATATCTCTTACAGCTTCATCTACATCATATCCATACTTCATTTGAACCACAACTTGCGATGATCCTGGACTAGAATATCCTGTTATATCATCTATTCCTTCTATACCTTTAATTGCATCTTGTATTTCTGTGGTAATAAGTTTATCTACATCTTCTGGAGCTGCTCCTGTCCATGTAACTCCAATTAGGGCAACAGGAATATTAAAATTAGGTAACAATTGAGATTTCATATTAAGTATTCCTATAAGTCCTGCAGCTATCATCGTTATAATGATTAGAGAAGTCGTTACAGATTTCTTAATAGAAAAATGTGCTATTGATTTCATTACTTCACCTCTTCTATAAGGTCATTATCTTGAAGCAGATATTGTCCATCTATTACAATTTTATCTCCTTGTTTAATTTCCTCTGTTAATATTTCTTGGTAATCTCCTGATGAACTTCCAAGTTCTATTTTTACTTGTTTTGCTTTTCCATTTACTTCTTTAAACACATATTTATAAAGATTTTTAACTACTACAGACGAACTAGGAACTACCATCATATTTCTTTCTTGCCCAGATATTGTTACTTTTGCATAAAGTCCTTTTTTTATTGAATTATCTGCATTTATAGCTTTAACTTTTACTGCAAACTTTTTAGTTGTTTCATCTGCTGCAGGACTTATTTCAGTAACTTGCCCTTCATATGTTTTATTTAGTTCATCTACAAAAATTTGTACCTTTGAATCTAAAGATATTTTAACAATTTCGGAAGCATTTAGTCCTAAACTAACTTCCATTTCTTTATCTTCAATTACATAAAATAGTACTCCTGTTCCAGAAGTTTTTTCATTAGCTTTAACACTAAGATTGGCAACTACTCCAGCTATTTTAGCTCTTACTGTCAAATCATCATATTCTTTTTTTGCAAGGTCATAACTTGCTTTTGCAGAAAGATAGTTTGCTTCATAAGATGTAATATTGTTTGACCAAATTTTTTCTTTTACATTTTTTTGAGCAAGTTCATAATTTGATTTCGCTCTGTTATATGATGCTTCCAAAGATCTTATATCTTCAGCTTCACTACCTCTTTCAAGAAGAGTCAGGCTTTTTTTCGCTGAATTTAATGATGCTTTTGCTTGAACATATTCTGTTTCATATCCTATGAATGATGACTGAGAAATAAGTTTTTCTTCATACAATTTTTTATATTTATCATAATTAAATTTAGCTTGTTCATAAGATTTTTGCGCTTTTTCAACATTAGATTTTCCTATATCTATATCTTCTGAATTATTTCCTCTTTTTGCTTTATCAAGTGCTTCCTTTGCATTAATCATAGAAGCTTTATAACCTTCATAGCTATTTCTTTCTTCAGCTTCTGAGAATTTTTTAGATTTATTATAATCTGATTCAGCTTTCATAAGATTAGCTTTTGCGCTTTCATAATTAGCCTTAATTGATTTATCATATAAAACTACTACTACATCTCCAGCTTTTACTCTATCTCCATTTTTAAAGTTTACTCTTACAACATCTGCTGCTACAGAAGTATGTTCTGCCTGACTCACTGGTTCAAAGTTTCCATTACCTGTAATAACTTCATTCAAAATTTGATTTTTTACTACTTGTAATTTAACTGATTTTTTAGTAACTACAGTCTCAGTTGTTTTTGGTTTACCACAAGCAAATATCATTAATAATCCAATTGTTAGCAATAAATATTTCTTCAATCTATTTTCCTCCTAATTTTTTATTCTTAGCTTATTATAGAATTTTAACACCTTAATCTTATTTTAATAAAGTTAAGTAATTTTTATATTGATAATACAAATCAAGTTCAGCATTTACAAGACCAATTTCTGATTCTCTCAAACTGTTTTCTGCATTTAAGAAATCTGTTGAATTTATTAACTGCTCCTCATATCTTTGTTTTTGGTATCTAAAGTTTTCGCTTGAACTTTCAAGAGCTTTTTCTTTAGATTCCTTAAGTTTACTTAATCTTAACAATTCAAGGTATGATGTTCTCAAGTTTACCTCTATACTATCTTGTGCTTCTTTCTCATCTTCTTGAGCTATTTTTGTATTGTTTTTTGTTTGTTTGTAAGCATCATAGTTAGAACCCCAGTCAAATAAAGTTCCGCTAATACTTATTGTAGATAAAGTATCTACATTCTCATTTTTAAATACATTTGATACTCCTCCATCTGCTTGAGTAATATTTCCATGTCTCAACATAAACTCAACACTTGGCATTAGTTCTGCTCTCGAAGTTCCTTCTAATGCTTTTTTCAATTCTGTTGCAACCTTTGCACTTTTAGCACTAATACTTTTTTCTTTAGCTTCTCTCAAATCTTTATCAAAATCAATACTGTCTATATCGATACTTAAATCATTTATTTCTTGAAGATTTACTGTATCATTCTTTGATATACCTATAGTATTTTTAAGATTTAATTTAGCTATTTCCAATGCATTTTCTATTTGAACAACAGATGAATCCAACTCTATTAAAGAGTAGTTGAGATCAAGCACTTCTGTTTTAGTAATTAGATTTAATTCGTATAATCTATTTATTCTTTTATAGTTATTTTCTAACTCTTTTTTAGAATTTTTAAGAACTTCTAATTGTTTTTGATATTTTAAAATAGATATATATTGATTTGTCACTGAAATTCCTACACTATTTTTTGTACCCTCTAATCCATATTGACTAGCCTCCAAATATTTATTAGAGTTTTTTATAGCAATGAAAGTTTTCCCTCCATCAAATATTTTTTGATTTAATGTTAAATACCCTTGACTATACTCACTATCTGGAGTTGTTGCAAGATAGTAACTTACACTCGGCAATCCTGATTTAAAAGCTTGTTTTTTATCAAGTGTTGCGTTATCAACACTAAGCTCTGCACTTTTAATGCTTTTATCTTTTTCTAAAGCTCTTTGAATTGTATTATCTAAATCCAATGTAAGCTCTTGAGAAAAAATACTAATTGCGTTTACTAGCAATAATAATGTAACTGTTTTTTTCAATTTCTTCCTCCTCTATGAAAATTTAATATTATGATTAAAATTAACAACATAAAAATAGTTCCATATTTTTTTAGTTTTACTAATTACTATAGATAATATTTGTGTCATTTTTGTGTCTTATTTATTTCTTCAATGCTCTATATAAAAAATCTGTTAAAAAATCAATATGTCCTTCTAATTCCTCTTTAGTAATTTCTTTAAATTCTTTGAACTCAAAACATGGAAATTCCATCCCAAAAATTCTTCCCATATACTCTTTTATAAATTCGTCTATGGCAAAATAAAGGTAGTCCATTTTTTCACAGACATCTTCTCGAACTTCATCCTTGCAATTTATCAAAATACTCTTTATTGCATTTGAAAACAAATCTTTTTTAGGAGATAGTATCATTACTTTTGTCATTAGTTCTGGATTTGTAAAAATATTCGAGATTACCCGAAAATGCCCTTTGTCATTAAAAACTCCTTCATACATAAATTTTATAAATTTATATAAATCAATTTTTAATTTATTTTCAAATTGAATTTCGTTCAAATTTTCTTGTGCAACTTTAAATATATTTTGCAATATCTCTATAAATATATCTTCTTTTGTTTTAAAATAAGTATAAAATGTCCCTTTAGCCACTTGTGCCTCATTTGTTATATCTTCTACCTTTGTATTATTATATCCCTTTTCTGCTATTAGTTTTTTTGCACTTTCCACCAATCTTCCCTTTGTTGCCATATATCCCTCCACTATCTATAGTTTTCCCCTTTTTCTATCTAAGTAAAGCTAGTATACATTATACTGACTTTTAAGTCAATGACTTTCGAGTCAATTTATTTTTTTTGTTTTTTCATTCTACTTTATATAATAAAATTAGTATTTTCGTCTGTTCAACCAAAGCTCTTAATCATTTTCTTTAAGCTTACAATACTCAGTTTGAATTTTTAAGTTGGGAAATATGAACATTAAAAAGAATAACCTAACTTAACAGAAACTTCAGGAATAATTTTTTTAATTTCATAGCTTGTATCTCCTATTATTTTTTCCCTCTCATTCCCCATATTCACATGAACAGCTGCCCACGGATTTATAAAAATTCTGTCTGTCAATTCAAATAAATATCCTCCTCCAAAAGTAAAAATATTTTGAGAAAAACCTACATTTTTCACTCCGTTTTTTTCATCAATTCTGTTATTCCAACGTTCCCCACCAATTCCGAACCAAAGACCTTTATAATCCGTTTTATCAAAATAATAATCAACTATAAAAGCATACACCTCCAGATTAACATTCTCTATATTATTCTGAAGCATAAATTCTGGCATATTACTTTCCGCTCTGATTACCCTGTATTTAAATCCATTTTGAGCTACATAAGCTCCCATATAGTTACCTCCAGTAATAAAGGGATATAAGTCTAACTCAACCCCTATTTTATCGATTCCATAGATAGTTGTACTATTACACAAAACAATCAACACAATGATTCTTAAAATTTTTTTCATATTTTTCTCCTCACTATTTTTCTTTTTTTCTTAAATAAAGTAACCAAGTTTTTTATCGAGTTTTTACTCTAAAATAGTACAGCTATTTTTTTAATAAGTCAATCTATTTTAATAACTTAACTACATCTATTCTGCTAAATTATTGCTTCTTTAATCTAAGAATAGTTGTTTCTATTTAATTTTAAGACTTAATTTCAATTTTCAGGATAAAAATTTTCTGTTATTTCATCGAATAAATACTCTTCTGAATACAAAAAAAGACAGGATTTCTCCTGTCAAATTCTAATCATTATAATATCCAAAACTTTCCAATCTTTTCAGAACTGTTTTGATATTTTCTTCTTTTATTATTACATGATAACCTTCAGCCTTAAAGACAATATCTTTCAATATCTCATCTCTAGCAACAAGATTAATTAACTCTTTATCTTCTTTTAATTTAAATACCACTAAATCACTACAAGCTGTTATTGAATTATGCTTAGTCTTTAATTCCTCAAAGAAACTTTGCCATAAAGGTGGCATATTTAATGTGATTTTTTTTCTAAAATCATCTATTCTTTTACTTAAATCATTACTATTTTCTATATTTCTAAGAATACTATTATAATCTAACTTATATTTATTAGCACCTATTTTAAGCCCAATTTGCTCTAAAAACATAGCCTTCATTGGAGAGTTTCCAACAATTGTTATAATCAGCCTATCCTCATCTAAATAAACTTCTGACTCTTCACTGATTTCTCCAAAGTCATATTCTTTTTTTCTTCCTAAAACATATTCTCCCAAATTACTCAGTTTAATATATTTTATTCCATCATATTTACTCAAATATCCATTTTTTAGATATAATCCATTTTTCATAGTTGGAGTATCAATATACAAATCCACTACTCCCAAACTTCCCAATATTCCAATCAAACTTTTGAACATAGGAACAACTATATATTCATAATAAGTTTCATAATTATAGATTTTCGTTCTTCCATAATCAGCTTCATTTATATAAACATGATCATAGATATTTTGTGGACTTATTAAGTTACTGTATAGAGTTCTAAAATTGATATAATTCAATATATTATCTACTGAAACTATTTGACCTTCTGGCATCTCTAAAAGAACTGTTTTTAAAGTACCTAAAATTTCTGTCAAATGTTCTTCTTCATTCCAAATATTTTTTACACCTTTAAGATAATTCAAAAATTTTGTAGTAAAGTTAAACTTTTCTTTATTAAAAATTTCTCCGCTAAAAAAGTCATTGAAAATATTTTTAGCATTAGGTCCATTAAGATACCTGTCATTCAGCAACTCTTCTTTCATGCTTAAAAGAAATAAAGCTATAGTTTCTGTTTTTAAATATTCAAGGTCTCCACCTTCATCTTCATAACATTCTTTTATTTCTCCATATTTTTTAAGAGCTTTTTTCGATGCTTTTAGAAGTTTATTACTTGCTGAAAGTTTTACTTCCCCCATAATATAAAAGTTTAAATATATCTTAATTTTTTGCAAAAACTCTTCTTCACTTGTAAGATAATATTCATATTGTGCATTTTTTATAGGATTAATATAATAATCTACTGGTTTAGGCAGATATTTTCTTAATGCTTTAATTATTTCTTCTGACAGATAAAAATTAGTTTTATCTTCTTCATTCCAATGAGTTCCCATATGTAAACTAAAAAATAAATATTCAACTTTAGGTTCCAACTTAGTTTTATAGTTTTCTTTTACGCTATTTAACAAATCTTTCTTCTCTGTTTCATTTAAGAAGTATTTACCCTTCCAAGCAATATGGTCAAAAATTCTTTTAACATCATCTGAAAATGTTTCAAAAATAGTTAGAAAAACCTCTTCATATCCGTAAAATTCATAAATAAGATCTAAAAATATCTCTTTTTTACTACTTTCTCCTATTGCTATAGCTTCAAAGAATCCCAAATTTTTTCCAATATAGGACTTTGATATCCAATCTTTCATAAAATTATCATATAATTTTAAAAGACTTGATTTCGTATAATTTGAATCTAAAGCTTTTTTTAGAGCTTCTTTTTCTCCCATAATTTATCCCCTACCTCTTTTATTAACCAATATCTCCAATAATAATTTGACTTAATATTTCTCAAAGTCAAAATTGCAATTTTCTTCTTTATCTTATTTAGAAAAAGGGTGGCTATGACGCCACTCCCATTTTAATATTTATTCTCCCAAGATATATTCAATGTCTTCTTGAGTAAGATTTTTAAGTGATGCACTGTCATCTGAAATCAAATCTTCAAATAATCTACTTTTCTCTTTTTGTAATTTTAGAATTTTCTCTTCTATAGTATCTTTACTTATTAGTTTATAAGAAAAAACTGTGTTTTTTTGTCCCATTCTATGACTTCTATCAACAGCTTGATCTTCTGCTGTTTTATTCCACCAAGGGTCATAAATAAATATTGTATCTGCTGAAGTAAGATTAAGCCCTACTCCTCCAGTTTTTAGTGTCATTACAAAAACTTTATATTTTTTATCCTTTTGGAATTTATCAACAAGTTCTTGTCTATTTTTCGTAGCACCTGTCATAGAAAGATATTTTATCTCCATATCATCAAGATCACTACATATGTTTTCTATTGTTTTAATAAAATTTGTAAACACCAGTATTTTATGATTATTTGAAACAGCTTCTCTTATATTTTCTAAGAGTATTCCTCTTTTACTTGAAGATATAACATCTGCTGACTTACTCTCAGGATTAGACGCTATTTGTCTTAGTTCATTAAGAGCCTGTAATATGAAAAATTGTGTTTTCCCAATACCATACTCTTTAACCTGTGAATTAACAAGGTTATAATAGAAGTTTCTTCTCTCTTCATAAAGCTTCTTTTGTTGAGGATTCATTTCGATATATAAAATTTGTTCAATTTTCTCTGGAAGCTCTTTAAGAACTTGTTTTTTTGTTCTTCTCAAAATAAATGGATAAATCTTTTTACGAAGCTCTGCAATAACTTCTCTATCATTGTCTTTCTGTATAGGAGAAACATAGAAATTATTAAATTCCTCTGCTGAACCAAACATTTTTGGATTCAGAAACTTAAATAACGAATACAGTTCACTCAAATTATTCTCAACTGGAGTCCCTGATAAAGCTAGTCTATGCTTAGAATTAAGAAGCATTACTGCCTTTGTTGATTGAGAATTTACATTTTTTATATTTTGAGATTCATCTAAAACTACTATCTCAAACTCTAATTTACTAAATCTTTCCACATCATTTCTTACTGTTCCATAAGTCGTAAGTATAAGTTGTTTACTTAAAACTTCATCTAAATCTCTAGTTGTTCCATAATAAATTCCTATAGTTAATTCTGGATTAAATCTTTTTATTTCATTTTCCCAGTTATAAATAAGCGATTTTGGCATAACTATAAGAGCAGGCTTTTTTGCCTTTGGATAAATAAAAGATAATAAAGATATTGTTTGGATAGTTTTCCCAAGTCCCATATCATCAGCCAAACAACCTCCAAGGTCATTTTTATAAAGATATGCTAACCATTTATACCCATAATCTTGATATTCACGAAGAGTTGCATTAATTTTAGGTACTTCTAAATCCATATCCTTTATGGTGTTGAAACCTAAAAAAAGCTCACGACTTTTCCTAAATTCTGTATTAAAAGATTTTTCATCTATCATATCTTCTATTAATGGCAAATCAAATATTGATATTTTAGACTTATCTTCATTTTTATTTTTCTTGAAAAGTCTTTCTAATTTATCTATATATTTTTTATTTAATAATGCTGAACTTCCATCACTTAGCGTTATATAAGAATTCTCTTTAAAAGTAGCTATTACATCAAATATAGAAAATTGCTCTCCTTCTATTTCTACTTTTACACTTCCTTCTAAAAAGTTTATAGAATGAGAAAAAGAAGTAATAAGCTTTGGTTTAGAAGTCTTAATATTATACTTCTTAAACTTATCTGTTCCAATTATCTTATATTTAGCCAAAAGATTTGATAACTCTTTAGTAATAAAGTCTTTCGCCAAAAGCTCGTGCATTATTATAAGGTTACCATCAACATAATATCCATCACGTAGTTTTAAGTTTCTTTGATATTTAACAATAATTCTTATTATTTCTGCAAGATACTCTTTTGGATTATCATTTACAATATCATTGATTGTAATTCTGTTTTCCAAATCATTTACAGTAATTACATTCTTGATGTCGTACTCTTCTAGAAAATCATGCTCCATATTTGATATATACGTCCCTACTTTTAAATATAAGGATTTATCTCTATCAATTTTCTCAATAACAAGCATTGGTTTAGCCTCTACCTCTTTACCTTGTACAATCTGATAATCTCTATATTCAATCTCTATTTCATCAAAATATGAATACATCACTGTCAGAAATTTTTCTAACTCTTTTTGTGGAAACTGTGCATTAAGGTCTCTAACATTAAGATAGTTATCTCCCACACTTTTCACTTCAAACAATTTATTTCCTGATAGACAACTGTCTTCAGTAACAAAGAAAAATTCAGTATATTCACTGTCTAGGCAAAGTTTTGAGTTCATCTCTTCGCCAAGTCCTTGTTCTATGAATAGGGTTAATGTCTTCACTCCATCCACAGAAATTATTTTTTCATTCTCTTCATTAATAAACTTATCTGATTTTTTTAATAAATCAAGTAAAAACGGGTGTTCATTTAGGTAAATTTCATCGGAAAAATTATTCCAAGATATAGTAAAAGAATTGTTTTCTTTTATACTATCAATTGCTTTTATAATTTCTCTACTATTTCTATCAAAGTTATCAGTATTTAGATCTTTTAGTTCATTCCCTGTGGAATCCACAATCTTAATATAATATCCCTTATCATCAAAAAATAGCTTAAAAAATATGTCTTCTACATATTCCTTGTTTTTTCTTTTATGGTGGTTATTTTTTAAATTCTCAAACATAATTTACCTCATCAAAATAGATATCATTAGCATATATTATAACACAGATACTTTCTTTTGACAAACCTTGTTTATTTTGAAAATTCAATTTCAGATTATATATAGAAAGAATCAAAATATCTTTTATATAAACTTCTCTATATGTTATAATCAAAATAAAAATTTTAAGGAGTTTTATGCCCAATAAAAGTTTAAATCAAATAAAATTTATTGCTAGTATTTTTGTAGTACTTCTTCACACCAGTATGTTCAGATATGTTAATCAAACTGGATTTGTCTTTGATTACATTGTTGATACTATTGCACGTTTTGGAGTACCTATATTTTTTAGTATTTCTGGATATTTTCTGTATTCCAAATACAGAGATGGAGGTAAAAAATACTGGCTTAATTATGTAAAAAAAATCCTTTGGCTTCACCTTTGGGTTGGATTTATTTACCAAGTTGCTGTTCTAACAGAAATCAAACTAAAAGGTGGTATTGTTCCTCCAAGTTTTTTTGATTCTATGCATATAATTAACAGTTTCCTTTATGGTGGACTTCATACTCATTTGTGGTATCTGTCTTCCCTTGCATTTGCTGTAACAGTATTATTTATAGCTTCAAGATTCA
>JAGNSM010000170.1 GCA_017988045.1 Fusobacteriaceae bacterium | reverse complement strand
TACTTTTAAGTATATTTAAAAATCATAAAATACCAAAGGAAAGTATAGTTGAATATGGAATTATTCTACATTCACTTAGAGGTATGGTAACTTGTACTGATAATATTATTGATAATGAAAGTAAGGGTGCAATATTTTTAAATGAAATTTCTAATCATGTTCTAGCTAATAATATGTTATCTATTATTGAGCAAAATATTTTAAATGATTCAATTAATAGATTAACTGAAGATTCTTCTAAAAAAAGCCTAATGTTACAAGGATATACAAAAGCTCTGTATAGCGTAGCAATTGGAGAGAGTATTAGAGAATTGAAAGATGATATAGAAGCCCCAGAAGAAATAATTGAGAATATTCATAAAAAAATTGGTGGAGAACTACTTGAGTTAGCTTTTATAATTCCAACAATCAATGAAAATAATCCAAAACTTGAAATATCAAAAAATGGAATATATCAAATTGGAATTGCGCTCCAAATGATTGATGATATTTGCGATTTTCAAGAAGATATTGAAGCTAAAAAGAAAAATTATCTGCTAAGTAAAATTTTTCATAATAGTTCTTTAAGTCTCAAAGAAGTTATGGAACTTGCTTTTGATAAAAACTTCTATAATTCAACAATTTATTTGAACAATTATTCTGAAGCAATAGAAGAAGCTATTGATACAGCACTTTATGGATTTAAAATATTGGAAGATTCAGGGTATCCAGTAAATAGAGATCAAGGAAAAATAATATTAGAATTTATGTTCAAAATAAGAGGTTTAGCAAAAGCATGGGAAAATTATAAGAATCAAAGGAGAGTGGGATAAATGAGGGTTTTGTATATAAAAGCAAATCCAAAGGAAACTAAGGATTCTGTATCAAACTTAGTAGGAGAAACGTTTATAGAAAGATATAGAAAGGCTAATCCTGAGGATGAAATAGATGTTTTAGATTTATATAAAGAGAATTGGCCACATTTGGATAAAGAAGCGTTAGACAGTTATAAAAGTGACTCAGGACTTTTGCAAACAACAGCTATTCACTTTTCAAATTATGATAAATATGTATTTTCTACACCTATGTGGAATTTAGGGATTCCGTCTATTTTAAAAGCATATTTTGATTATGTTGTGGTGTCTGGAATAACTTTTAGATATAACAAATGGGGAATTCCTTTAGGACTTCTTAGGAATAAAAAAGCAATTTGTATAATTGCAAGAGGTGGAAAATATGATTACTGGCCTATGAGTACTTTTGCTTTTGATAAAAAATATCTAAAAGTTATATTAAAGTTTATGGGCATAAAAAATATAAAATTTTTAACTATAGAAAATTTAAATAAAGATGTTAATAATTTTGACAAAATAGTAAATATCGCAACAGAAAAAGCTAATAAATTAGCTAGATTTTTTTAAACTAAGAGGAGATGAGTGTTATGAAAAAAATGATTTTATTAATGTTTATTATTACAGTAATGAGTTTTGCAAATCAAACAGGATATGAAGGATATTGGATGATGCCAGATGGAAAGTTTATTATTAAAATTGATAAACAATCTAGTGGAGAATATATAGGTAAAGTAGCATGGTTAAAAATGAAATATTACGGAAAAGGTGATAAAGAAGAAGGCGTAGAACAACATGATAGAAATAATAAAAATTCTGATTTAAAAAGTAGAAAAGTATTAGGACTTCAAGTTGTAGGAGAACTTTATGAAAAAAATGGGAATCTTAAGGGTGGATATGTTTATGATTCTTGGAATGGAAAAATGTATTATGGCTCTGCAAAAATGGATGATGAAAATACACTTTTATTAAGAGGATCTTTTGATAAAAAGGGAATCTTTGGACTTACACAAAAAGCTAAAAGAGTTACTGACCCTAGTACTTATGGTTTAAAGGACTAATTATGACTGATTACAAATTAAATTCAACTAATTTTTTCAATGAAAATGCTGGAAAAAATTATGGAAATTCTAATAAACTAGATTTACCTATTTTAGCAGTTTCAAATATTCAAGAAGGTGAAACTATATTAGATATTGGTTGTGGAGAGGGACGATTCTTAAACCTCTTATCAGAAAAATATAAAAACATAACTTTATATGGGTTAGATATTTCTGCTGAAATGATTAAAATAGCAAGAGAACCTAGTGTAAAAAACACTAATTATATCATCGGGGAAAGCGAAGCTATTCCCCTTCCTGTTGGAAGTATTGATACAATTTTCTGCTTAAATTCATTTCATCATTTTCCAAATCCAACAGAAAGTTTTAAAGAAATGAAAAGATTGCTGAAAAGTAATGGAGAAATTATAATAGGTGATATTTGGGTATTTCCTGTTGTTAGAGGACTCATAAATGCTTATTTACCTTTCTCAAAAAGTGGTGATGTAAGAATGTACTCTAAAAAAGTTTTGAAAAAAATAATTGAGCCTTTAGGCTTGGAGCTTGCTTATTACAAAGTTGTTTCTCCATTTTTATTTATTGCTAAGATTAGAAATATTTAATTTTTTCTCTCTTATGCCAGATTATGTCATAGCAATAAGTCAATTTTTTTAAATACAACAAAACTTGTGCTAAAGGGTTTGAATGTATATCATAATTATGATATAATCTCTCCGTCAAAGGTTCAAGTTAGTTACATACTTTTTAAAATAAGGGAGTTTAATTATGAAAAATATAAAGTATTTAATTTTCGAAAAACTGGCATCTTCTCAAATAAAAAAAAGAGAAAAGTATCAGTTAAAAAAAGAAGATATAAAAAGTGTATTACTAATTAGACAAGATAATAGAATTGGAAATATTATTTTTATAACTTCTTTAATAAATTTGATTGAAAAAGAATTAAATGTAAAACCTGATGTAATATTAGGAGAAAAATTTAATGGGATTCTCAAAAATAATCCACATATAAATAAATTACTTGTATATTCTCAAAAAAAGTTTCTTAAAAATCCAATATTATTTTTCAAATTTATTAAAACTATGAAAGAGAAACAATATGATTTAATTATTGATTGTAAAAATGCTTTTTCTTTTAACAATTCTTTAATTACTTTATTAGCTAATGGTAAAGTGAAAATTGGTTTCGAAAATATATATAGTAATAAATATTTGGATTATGCTGTAGATGGTAGAGAATTAGTCAATCTACATGAATCAGAATATTTAGCTGCTCCATTTTTGAAATATTTTAAAATTGACTCTCCAGTACCTGAAATGAATTATTATTTAAATGATGATAAAATACAAATTACAAAAAATCCTGAATCTAAAAATAAAAAACAAATAGGAATACATATAGGTGGAAGAGGTCAGAAGAGCTTAGATATTGAAATAATCAATGATATTTTAGAAAAATTTACTAATTATGATGTAAAAATTATTTATGGTCCAGATGAAATCGAAAAATTAAAATTTATAAAAGATAAAAAAAATATTGAAAGAATTTTTCCAAAAACGATAGATGATTTAGCTATTTTAATAAATACTTTAGACGTATTTATTACTCCAGATACAGGACCACTTCATGTAGCTTCTGCATTAAATAAAAATATAATTGCTTTATTTACAGGAGATACTTTCCAACGTTATGGACCAAGAACAAGTAAAAAATCTCTATGTATTGATGTTTCTACTGAATCAAAAGAGATTACTATAAATAAAATAGCTGAATTTATTAGTTCTATATAAATAGTCCAAAATAAAAGCCCAATAAATATATTATGTTTATCGGGCTTTTATTTTATTTAATTCTTCTTAAAAATTGTTGTGTTCTTTCATGTTGAGGATTATCAAGAACTTCAAATGGAGTTCCATCCTCTATTATATTTCCCCCATCCATAAAAATTACCCTATCTGCCGCATTCTTAGCAAATTCAATCTCATGAGTTACAATTATCATTGTAATACCTTCATCAGCAAGAGATTTTATAACATCTAAAACCTCTCCTACTAATTCTGGGTCCAAAGCAGAAGTAGGTTCATCAAATAAAATAACTTTTGGATTCATAGCAAGGGCTCTCGCTATTCCAACTCTTTGTTGCTGTCCGCCAGAAAGTTGTGAAGGATAATAATTAATTCTATCTGAAA
>JAGNSM010000169.1 GCA_017988045.1 Fusobacteriaceae bacterium | reverse complement strand
CTTTTCTGTGGCGCGAAAATAATATTATCACAATCCCCACAAAGAGTCAATAGTTTTTTTAACTTTATTTTAAGTTTTTTTCTAAAAACCTCAATATATACTTAACTATACATTGATTTTTAACACTTAAACTATTTGATGATTTTGTTATAACTTTTAAAACTTTAACTTAAAACGATTATACCTTTTCCAGGTATCAATAAAATAAATACAATTATATACAATCCTATAAGTAAATATTTTTTCTTAAGTCTAGCATAAGATAAAATATAGAGAAAACATACAATTAAATACCCTAGTACAATACCAAATTTCATCTCTGCATCTGCCCCCCTAATCAAGACTGACTTATTTTTAAAAAAATGACTATAATAAACTGCAATTTTGCTTCCAATACGGAATTTAGATGTATTCCCGTCTAAAATTGGATCTATTAAAGTTGTTTTATCAGAAATAATATTTTCTCCATCTAAATTGTATTGATATACTATTTTTCTGTTTTCTATTTTAACTATTATTCCATCTGTTGTTTTAAAAAATAATGAAAAAGAATTAATTATTATAGATATAGAAAATATTATCCAACCTAACAATGCAAGATGAGCTGCTAAATCAGGCGTATAGCCAGTATATTTTCTCATTCTAAGCATTTCTTTTGCTAAAGGAAACTCAAAATACTCATTCCTTTTTTTTTAATTCTTTTGCTTTTTCTTCTCCCTTTTTCTCTTCTTTTATTTTTTCTTCCTCATATTTTTTAATTGCATTCAGCTTTTTATCTATCTCCTCCTCTTCCACAAGCTTTTTTTTCTTAACTCTTCAAGAATTACAGTTTTTGCCTCATCACGATAATCCTGAAAGTTCTTGTACCTATCCATTAACTCTTCATTACTCATTTCTTCATAAATTTCTTTCAATGCCATTTTCTTCTCCTCCAGAGGGGTTAAGCGTCCCACGCTTAGGTTTTAATCTTTCCAGTTATAATTATAACTTTAATTCTATAAAAATTCAATTTTTTACTATAATATTTGACTAAGCCTTTTTTTTCGGTTACTATAAAAAGAGCAAATATAATATTACAAAATCAAGGAGGAACTTTATCAATGAAAAAATTCATCTTATTTTTTCTGTTTATATATTCATTTACTTTTTCTGCTGAATTAAAAACAGATAAAAATCTTATTACAGGTCAATTAAAAAACGGATTGAAATACTATATTTATCCCAATAAAAAACCTGTTAACTCAATCTCTGCATGGCTAAAAGTAGATGCAGGTTCTCTGTATGAAAACCCCGGCGAAGAAGGGCTTGCACATTTTATGGAACATTTGGCATTTAACGGAACCGAAAAATATCCCGAAAACGACCTTATAAGAATACTAGAATCAAAAGGTGTTGATTTTGGCCACGGTCTCAATGCTCACACTGGCTTTGATGAAACTGTCTTTAAATTAAACGGTCAAACTAAAGACCTTAAAGATTTTTTAGACATACTTTATCAATGGGGATTTAAAGTTAAATTTACTGATACTGAAGTAAAAAAAGAAAAAGGTGTAGTTATTGAAGAATGGAGACAAGAAACTGGTCTTGCCAAAGAAATTTCTGATTTTTATAATAAATACTACTTTGCTAACAGTAAGTATCTTGACAGACTTCCAATAGGGAAAGTTCCTTCTATAGAAAAATTCACATCTGCTTCTGCAAAGAAATTTTATAAAAAATGGTATGTTCCAAACAATATGAGTATATTTATTGTAGGAGATATTTCTAATCCAAATGAGATTATTAAAAGTCTTGAAAACAGTTTTGGAAAAGAAAAATCAATTATTTTACCTAAAACAGATGCTCTTAAAAACAGAAAAATTATTCCAATAGAAAAATATGATATTTTCCAAAATAACGATTTAAAGGCCAACAATTTTACCTATTTACAAGTAAATCCTGTTGTTCAACCTAAAAATCAAATGGAAAAAATCAAAGAAAATCAATTTAAAATCCTATTTAATGTACTCCTTATGCAAAGATACAATGAAAAACTTAATAGTTTGGATACAAATTTAAATAGCATTGACTTAGGAAAATCTGATTTCAATGATTACTATGATTTTACTTATTTAAGCTTAGATTTAAAAAATGAAAAAGAACTAAATGGAATTACAGAAGGGTTTAAAGAATTATCGCAAGTAAAACTTGGTTTTACTCCTAAAGAATTTGAGGAAGCAAGAAACATAGTAAAGACTTACTATAAAAACCTTATAGAACAATCGAAATCTATAGACACTGGAGATATCTTAAACTCTCTTTTAAATAATGATTTTAAAAAATATCTTTTTATTGCTCCGACAGATTATTACAATACAGGAATTTCAATTATTGATTCTATTAAACTTGAAGAAGTTAATAATTATTCTAAATCTCTGTTTTCTGGTAAAGAAAATTACTATTTATTTGAAGGATTTAAAAATATCAATAAAACAGAGCTGCAAACTACTATTGAAGAAGCTAAAAAATCAACTGTTTCAGCTTATACAAGAACTGAAAATACAGGTTCAATAATTACAAAAGAAATAGTTCCGGGAACTATCGTTAGCGAAAATTACGATAAGGATTCAGATTACTATACTCTAACTCTATCTAACGGAAGCAAGGTCTATGCTAAGAAAATCGATTATGAAAAAAACAGCGTAAACTTTGTTGCAATGAGTAAGGGTGGAACTTCTTATATCAAAACCGAAGATATTTCTGCTTCAAAATTTTTAAATGTAGTAGCTGCAAGTGCTCCCGGTTCAATGTCAAAAGTTGATTATGACAGATATGCCTTATCATTAGTTCCTTTTGATTTATCGTTCCAAGTAGGCAGTAATAGTGAATATTTTGTAGGATCTACATCATCCGCTAACTTAAATGAGCTTATTGCAAATTTTTATGCTTTTGTTACAGAACCTAAAATAGACCCTAAACAACTGGAATTAAGTAAAAATCAAACTATTGAATATTTGAAAAACAGAAATAACTCTAAAGATACGCCATTTTGGGATGAATATAATAACGAAGTAACTCTTGGAGACCCTCGTGATAAGATTCTTACAATCAGCGAAGCCGAAAATGTTAAAGCTGAAGATATTCTTAGAATTTACAAAAACAGATTCTCTAATGGTGTAGATTATGACTATTATATTGTAGGAGATTTTGACTATAACAAATTAAAAGAAGCTATTCCAATGTATTTAGCTTCTCTCAATACTGGAAATAAAGAAAACTTTAAAGTGCTTGATGAAAAAATCAGAGATAAAAATGTGGAAGTTAAAAAAGATTTGGGATTAGGGGAAGAAGCTTCTGTAATCATCTCTTTTGGAAAAAAGACTCAATTAGATAAAAATTATAAATACTATAACCATATGACTTCTAATATATTGGAAATTGAATTAATTAAAATTCTGAGAGAAAAAATGAGTGGCGTTTATAGTTTAAATGCAAATATTTATACAGATAAATTCTATTCTGACAGAGCAAGTTTTGATATCTCATTTACTTGTGACCCTAAAAGAGCTGATGAACTTATCGCTGCTGCAAAAGTTGTCATAGAAAATATTATTAAAGGGCAAATTGACGACAAATCAATTGCATTCTTAAAAGAAAAATATCTTGCTGACTATAACAGAGTTCTAAATAAAAATAGTTACTACGAAGCGTACTTTAGCAACATTATGTTAGATGAACCTCAAGATCTTACACCTGAAGAGTTTAATAAACTTGTTACTAAGGAAAATATTTCCAATTTCTTAAAAGAAATTTATGGCGGTTATGAGGCTAAATATATACTTAATCCTGCTAAAAAATAGCATTGTTTATCTGACAGGTAGAAAATTATTGACATCTGTATATAAATGAGTTAAAATTAACAAAATCAAATAGAACTTATCCAGAGAAGCTGAGGGACTGACCCAAAGAAGTTTCAGCAACCTACCAAATTTTGGTGTTGGTGCTAATTTCAGATAGATAAGATTAATCTTATACATTTTTGTATAACACTAATATATCAAGTCAAACTCCTAATCTCTAGATTAGGAGTTTTTTTTATAAA
>JAGNSM010000069.1 GCA_017988045.1 Fusobacteriaceae bacterium | reverse complement strand
ATTTTTTAATTAAGTAACTTTTTTTAATCAATAAAACAAGTAGTTTTCAACAAGTGACGATAAAAGACCATAGTCCAAAATCGTTAGTAAAAAGATACTGTATCTTAATTTTTTTAAAAAAAATTATAAAAATTAAGAAAAAGAACCAAATTTCGTTAGTACAAACAAAATTAAAATTAAGAAATTTTTCAAATCTTTGAAATAAAATATAAATGAGTCCCCAAAATTCGCTTAATATAAAAAGTATCCTAAAAAAATTTAGGATACTTCGTATGATTCAAATATTAATAACTCATTTAAACTTCATAAATACAACTATTATTTTACACTTCTTCTCCTAAATCTCAAGATTGAAGAAAAACTAAATATATTCTCTACTTTTTCAATAGTTCTTTTTATCCTAAGTAATCTCATGAATTCTCCTCACATCATACCTTATTTCTGTCCGTAATAAGCATTGGCCCCATGTTTTCTTAGATAGTGTTTGTCTAACAAATCACTTTGCATTCTTTCTATACTATTATTCAAACTTTCTGTATTAAAAGCCATCTTTGCCAATTCTTCTAACACTACTGCATTGTGAACTGCATCTTTAGGATTTTTTCCCCATGAAAAGGGTCCGTGACTATTAACAAGAACAGACGGCATTTGGTCAGCATCAATATTTCTATTTTTAAATGCTTCTATAATTACAGTTCCCGTTTCTTTTTCATATTTTCCGTTAATTTCTGCAACACTCATTTTTCTAGTACAAGGAATGTCACCATAAAAATAATCTGCATGAGTTGTCCCATAAGCCCTTATATCTCTTCCTGCTTGAGAAAAGATAGTTGCCCAAGATGAATGAGTATGAACAACTCCTCCAACATTTGGAAAAGCTTTGTAAAGTTCAATATGTGTAGGAGTATCTGATGAAGGCTTATACTTTCCTTCTACCACTTTCCCATTCATATCTACAACAACCATATCTTCAGCTTTCATATCATCATACTCTACACCACTTGGTTTTATTACAATAAGTCCTTTTTCTCTATCAATTCCACTTACATTTCCCCATGTGTATGTAACAAGTCCTTTTTTAGGAAGTTCCAAATTTGCTTCAAAAACCTCTTTTTTCAATTCTTCTAACATCCTAGGTAACCTCCCTCTTTCATTCTTTCTAACATCCATTTTTTTGCATTTTTAACTTCTAAAATAGGATTTTCTGATTTTTCAGTCCACATCTCTATTAAAAAAGCACCTGTATAGTTTAATTCTTTTAACTTTTTAAATAATTTTGGAAAATTTACACAGCCTTCTCCAAAAGGAACTTCCTTAAATTTCCCCGGAAAATCTTTTGTAACTGCCAATGTATCTTTTAAGTGTATTGCAACTATATCATTAATCCCCTTTTCAAGTTCAAATTCCACGTCATTTTCAGGCCATGCAGACAGATTCCCCAAATCTGGATACACCTTAAAAAATGGTGAATTTATCATTTCTGCATATTCCAAATATTTTGTAATAGAACTCATAAAAGGATGATCCATTATTTCCATAGCAAGCATAACGTTTGCTTTCCTCGCCCACTCACAAGACTTCTTCATCCCATCAATAAATAACTCTCTTGTTCTTTCATTTTCCTCTTCATAATAAACATCATATCCTGCTAACTGAATTGTTCTTATCCCCAAATCTACAGCTAGTTCTATTCCACTTTTCATTATTTCAAAAGCTTTTGCCCTTGTTTCAGGGTTTTCACTCCCTAAAGGAAATCTTCTGTGTCCACTTAGACACATAGAAGGAACTCTTATCCCTGTTTGTGCTACAGCTTCTCGAAACTCTCTTCTCTCTTCTTCATTCCAATCAAGTCTCGCTAATCTCTCATCTGTCTCATCCACTGAAATCTCAACGAAAGAATACCCAGCTTCCTTAGCTATCTCCAATCTTTCTTTCCAACTTTTATCTTTTGGAAGAGCCTTCTCATATATTCCTAACTCCAAATCATTAATCTTATACATAATTTTCCACCTATTTCCAATAATTTGTCATTTCAGCTTTCCAAGCTCTAGCTTCAGCTCCTGGGTCTACTGCATCTCTTAATGATCTTCCTGCGATAAAGCAATAAATATCAAGGTCTTTAAATAGTTTTATTGTATCAAGCTCAAGTCCACCAGTAACTGAAACTTTAAATCCCATGTCTATAAGCCCTTTTACTTTATCAAGGTCTTTTTTTCCCCAAGTTTCTCCAGCTAACAGGGCATCTCTGCTTTGATGATAAACTGCTTGAGAAAGTCCAGCTTCTTTCCATGCTTTTGCATGTTCAAAAGTCCAATCTCCATATAATTCTACTTGTAAATCTTTAACTTCTTTTAGAGCAGCTTTCATTGTAGGAATTGTTGCAGAGCAAATTACAGTCATCCAATCAGCACCTGCATCTGCACAGTTTTTTGCTACTGTTCCACCTGCATCTGCACATTTTGTATCTGCTAAAATTGTTTTATCTGGAAACAAAGCTCTTAAACATCTTACAGCTTCCATTCCTTCTTGAAGACAAAGTATTGTTCCTGCTTCTATAACATCTACATCATTTCCTAAAGCTTTAACTGATTTTAATGCGTCTGCCAAAGTGTTGTTATCTAATGCTACTTGTAATAAAGGTAATGCCATTTTAATTCCTCCTCATTATTAATAAACTATCATTCTGTTAGTAATTTGCTAACAAATTAGGTAAAAAAAATATCACTTGTAACCACAAGAATTTTTTTCTAAACAAAGGGCTATTATTTTTCTACTGCATTTGAAATAATAGCTAAAACTTCTTCTACTGTCTTTGCAGAAATCAGTCTATCTACATTTTCTTCATCATCTAATAATTCCATAATTTGCGGAATTGCTACTTCTGCATGAGCATCAGAGCTAGTTGCTGCTAGAGTTAGTAATACTTGCGCATACTCATGGTCTTCTTCTCCAAATTTTACTGGATTATTTAAGATTGTTATTCCAAAACAGTCTCTTATAACTCCTGCATCTGGTCTTGAATGAGGCATTGCAACTCCTGGCATCAACATGTAATAAGGACCTATTTCCTTCGTAGTCTTTATAATCTCATCATAATATCTATTTTCTATTGCTCCTGACTGCACTAATACATCTGTTCCAATTTTTACAGCTTCTTCCCAAGAATTCGCATTTTGAGCTATTAAAATTGAATTGTTTTCCCGTAAAGAGTCTACTAGTTTCACAGTTATCCTCTCCTTCTATAAATTCATTTTTATTTTTTTAAAACTGCCATCATTTGTGCTTCCATTTCTTTAACATCCATTATATTTTTTAAAGCTACAAGTGTTGTTGATTCCTTTGCTTTTAACTGACCTATTAAGTGAGTAGATGCAATTACTATATCATAGTTATTTACAATACTTTTTGCTTGACCTACACTACAGTTTTCAGCTTGACACTCTATATTATGTGAATCCAATATTTTTTTTGCTTTCATTTTCATCATTGTACTTGTTCCCATACCATTTCCACAGACAGCTAATAATTTTATCATATAAACTCCTCCTTAATGATTATAATAACTTTGTTGAGGTGGGAAAACTCCCACCCATTTATTTCTATTTCTACTTTTATTCAAATACTATACTTGTACTGTTTCTTCTTCCATTTCTGGTTCATATGGTTCGTTGTCAAAATAGTATTCTGGTGATTTTGCTTTAGCATATTGAATCCACGGAATTATTAACATTCCAACTATTGCAAGAACATAACCTACTAAGTGGAATTTATTTATCATAAACCCTTGAATTACCCATACAGTACTCATATCAATATTTCCATGCCATCCACCAAATCCTTGTAACTTGAATAGCGCTACTGCTACAAGTCCACCAAGCACTTGTAATATTCCTGATATAAATGGAAGTATCGCTGCTGCTCTTGCTCCACCTCTTTTTTCTGCAAATACTGCTATTGTTGCATTGTCAAAGAATACTGGAACAAATCCTGTGATTATTAAGATTGGTGATTTAAATATAAGTAATCCTGCTATTGCTATGAATTGCCCTAGAGCTCCAAATATGAATCCAAACAATACTGCATTTGGTGAACCAAATCCATAAACTGCCGCACAATCTACAGCTGGTAAAACACCTGGTAGTATTTTATTTGAAATACCTTGGAATGACTCAGTAAGTTCTGCAACGAACATTCTAACACCTGTCATCAAAACTGCTAAATATACAGCAAATGATAGAGCTTTTGAAACTATATAAGTAGGAAAAGCTAACGTAGCTACAAAAGTTTTATCCAATGTTCTCATGTAATCTTCACCTAAAATTATCATAATTGTTCCAAAGAAAAATAACATCAATGTTCCTGTAGCTACTATATTGTCATGGAATATTGAAAGCCAGCTAGGTAATTTTATATCATCAAGAGTCTTCTTAGGATCTCCTATTTTCCCAGCCAATTTGTCTGTAGCCCAAACTGCAACCATTTGTTGATGACCTATAACAAAACCTGCATTTTCAGTAAGTCTTTGTGTTGCTTTTACTGTCATATTTGTAGCAACTGCCCAATAAACTCCTACAAATACTCCTACCAGTATTGCTCCTGTCATATTTCTATATTGAGGAAACGCTAAGAATATAATCCAAGTAGCTGTTGTTGCTTGTTGTACCATAATGTGCCCTGTTATAAATAAAGTTCTACATTTTGTAAATTTTCTTCCCAAAACTAGGAGTATATTAAGTATAAATCCGATTAATAAGGCTATCATAGTCCAAGATGTTGATAACCCTATGTTTTCTAATGCTTTGTTTACTGCATTTAGTCCAAAATATGGGTCAATTACTGCTGCGTTTAATTTGAATCTACCGTCAAGTCCTGCAAGTATTGGTCTAAATGTTGTTACTAATCCCCCAGCTCCAACATTTAATATCATATATCCTACTGTTGCCTTAACAAATCCTGCAAAAGCTTCATGTATAGTTTTTCCAAGTAATAAGTAACCAATTAAAACTAAAATACCTACGAAAAACTCTGGCTTTGTTAATATGTTATTTACAAATACTTCAAATATAGTATTTAATATCATTTTTTACTCTCCTTTTTTATTTTATAATAGCTTTATTTTTTATTTACTATTTATTAAGAAGAAAGGAGGGATAAAATTCCAATTTACTTCTACCCCTCTTATTTTTAGGCCAACATACTTTTATAATAATGACTTGAATGGTAAATCTGGTTCTATTTCAAAGGCATCATGGAATCCTCTATCAAACATAAATTCCATTTTATCTTTATCATTAGGGAAAGTAAATTTTCCTCCAACTTGCCAAATAAACGGTTTAAATTTGTATTGTAATCTATCTTTTTTCATGTTCCATAAAGTTGTAATTTCTTTTGGATCTGCTAAGAAATTTGTCCAAATATCATGGTGAAATGGAATTATAACCTCACACTTTAATGATTCAGCCATTCTTAACATATCTGCTGCATTAATTTTATCTGTCATTCCTCTTGGATTTTCTCCATAAGAACCTAATGCTACATCTATTTTATGCTCATTTCCATGTTTAGCAAAATAGTTTGAGTAATGAGAGTCTCCACTATGATAAACTGTTCCACCTGGAGTTTTTACAATATAGTTAACAGCTAATTTATCCATGTCTCTTACTGGATTATCTTTTAATATTGTTCCTTTTGGAGCTGTTACAAGTTCTGTTCTGTCAAAAGAATCAAGAGCTATTATCTCAGTATCTTTTATTTTTACTGTATCTCCTGGTTTTACTGTAATACATCTATCTGCTGGAACTCCCCATTTTGTCCACAATGCTACACAAGCTTCTGGTCCAATAAATTTAACTGATTCATCACAATTTTTTAAAACTGCTGCTGCCACATATTCATCAATATGGTCTCCATGATCATGTGTTGCAAGTATTGCGTCTACCTTTTTTATTTCCCACGGATCTAATACACCTGGAGAATATCTTAAATTTGGTTGCATTGCCACACATCCAATCATTCTTTGATGTTGATGTTGCAATGCCATTAATTTATTTTTCTTACTTCTTTTTCCTGCTTTTGTCCAAAAGTCTATACAAATATTTGCATCTCCTTCAGATTTTACCCATAAACCTGTACAACCTAACCACCACATTGCAAATGTTCCAGGAGCTACCACTTCTTCTTCAATCTCTTCATTTAACCAAGTCCCCCACTCAGGAAAATTTGCCATTAACCATTTTTCTTTTGTTAATTCATTTACATTCATAAAAAGCCTCCTCTTTTATGTTAACAATTTGCTAACATGCTTATAATAGAAAATACTCCATTTTTTATATAATGTCAACATTATTTTTATAATTTTTTTAAACTTTTTGTTCTGTATTAGGTTTTTTTATTTAATTTTAAAACAATTACCTTGATAATGTTGAAAAAGTGATAGCAATTAGATAACAAATCTTTTTTAAAATCTTTTTTAATGTTAGCAAATTATTAATAAAGAGGTTTGCATTAAACTTTGTTTTGTGATAAAATTATTATAGTTTATTCATATTGAGGTGTTAAAAATGTCTGGTTATCTTAAAATTGATCATAATCAATTAATAGCTTTAGGAGAATTTATCCGTTCTCAAAGAATAAAAAAAAATATTGGATTACGTGAAATGGCTAAAATGCTTGATATTAGCGGTCCTTATTTGTCTAATCTAGAGTCTGGTAAACATGCTATGGCCAATCCTTTATTAATAAAAAGGATTGCAGAAATTCTAGAAATCGATCATTTAAAGCTCTATAAAATGATTGGTTATACCAATAAAGATTTAAAGGATATTTTAGATGTAAATATAAAGCCGAAAATTAATAACATTTTAGGAGCTTTAGAACAGTTTGATGAAGCTGAATTTGAGCTTATCGAAAGATATATTGAGCTTTTGAAAAGAAAATAAAAAATTCCAATAGATTTTAGTTTATTGGAATTTTTTTATGGAAAATTTAATTTTTCTTCTCTTTTGTAAAACTTTCTATTTGTATTCTATCTTTATCAATCATATTTTTTTCCATCAAATTAGAGATTCCATCTACAAATCTTTTAGAACCACAAATATAAAATAAAGATGACCTATTTTTCTCAATAATATTAGTAATTTCATCATCAAAGTTTTCAGGAGAAATACTATAATAATTATTTACTAAACTTTCCAGTTCATTTTTAAATAGAAAATCGCCTCTTTGAACTTGCACTAAATCTATTCTCAAATCTTTTTCTTTATTCTCTTTGAGAATAGACCTAAAAGGTGTTATCCCAACTCCTCCCGATAAAAAAACATAACTTTTTTCATTAACTTGAGGAAACTCCAGTTTTCCTTTAATTTTAAATAAAGAAACTTCATCACCCTCAGATAGCTTAGACATTTTATTTTTAAACTCTGTATTTGATCCTACATGCATTGTTAACATCAAATTATCTTCACTTGGTGCAGATGCAAATGATAACTCTCTAACTTCTCTTGTTTCTCCTTCAATTAATAAATGTGCATATTGACCTGCTTCATATGCAACATCTTTTTTATCAAAAAAGAACGTATATACATCATCATATTCATTTTGTTTACTTAAAAACTTTATTTTTTTAAATTCCATAAAAACTCCTCATTTCATACCTTTTTAGTATAGTTTTCGATTAAAAAAAATTTAACTCATAAAAAAGAGTTAAACTTTATTTATAGTAATTCTATCACACTAAGAAATATCTTTCAAATAATTTTTCCAAAGATATTAATTTCATAGTTAAAATTTATTAAAATTTAAAAGCCACATAAGTGGCTTAATAGGAATTTAGCTTATTTATAAGGTCTTTTTCAGGAACTACTCCAACTATTGTATCTATTATCTGACCATCTTTAAAAACTATCATTGTAGGAATAGAACGTATTTTATAGTTATTTGCAAGTACGCCTTCCTCATCAACATTAACTTTTGCAATTTTATGATTAACTTTTTCACTCACACTATCTAAAATTGGTCCTAATGTTTTACACGGTCCACACCAAGGTGCCCAAAAGTCTACTAAAACTAACCCTTCTGATTTTAAAATATGTTTTTCAAAAGCTTGTTCATTCACGTGAATTACATTACTCATATATTTTCTCCTTTTTTATTTCTGATTTATTTTCTTCCAAATAAAACTCTGTTTCACAACTAGTACAAAACCAAAGAGGACTAGTTTTCAATATAGAACATCCACCTATTAGAACTCTCTTATCATCTATATCTTTTTGCAATACCTCATCTATTTCCTGAATTCCATATAGTAAATTTGAAATTTTATCAAATCCACATTGCGGACATATTACTGGTTTTTGATTTACCATCATAGTTTTTATCTCCATATAATACTCCTATAAACTCAATTTTCTTATACTTTTAATAAGCTCCAAAACCACCCTTTAGTTCATAAATATTTTTAAATCCCATTTTATCCATTATTCCACAGGCAGATTTACTTCTACCTCCAGCAGCACAATATACTAAATACTTTTTATCTCTATTTAATTTATCAATTTCTTTTTGAAAACTTGAGCTATAAAAATCAATATGTTTTGAATTTGGAATTTTTCCACCAGAAACTTCCATAGAAGTTCTTATATCTAAAATAATTAAATCTTTTTCACTTTTAATTAAATCTCTCACTTCTTTACCATTAACACCTTTAACATTACTTTTACTAAACAACCCAAACATATTTAATCACTCCTTTCGTATTTTTCATACTTAAATAGTATTACAATTCCACAAAATTGTCAATATGTTTTTTCATACTTTTCGTATATTTTTTCAGAAATATTTTTTTTGAAATACTTATGTTCAATTTATTGATTTTTATATTTTTATGAGCTAAAATTTAGTGTAACTAATTAATAAGGAGATGTTTAACTATGGGACTAAGTGGAAGAAGACTATTGATGTCTATTGATCCAGAAGAAGTTATTACTTTATTAAACAAGGCTTTTGCCGATGAATGGTTAGCTTATTATCAATATTGGATTGGAACTAAAGTTATAAAAGGACCTATGAAAGAAGCTGTAATTGCTGAACTGCTTCAGCATGCTGCTGATGAACTTCGTCATGCAGATATGGTAAGCAATAGAATTATTCAATTGGGAGGAACTCCTTTATTATCTCCTAAAGAATGGCTTGAAAATAGTAATTGTGGTTATGATGCTCCTGTTGACCCCTATGTTTTAGAAATTTTAAAGCAAAACATAGAAGGTGAAAGATGTGCTATTGGTGTTTATAAAAAAATAATGGATATTACTAAGGACAAAGATGTTGTAACATATGAATTAGCTTTACAAATTATTCAAGATGAAATAGAACATGAAGAGGATTTACAGGCTTTGGAAGAAGATTTTGAGCTTATGATTAAAAGATAGTAAAAGTAATATTTCAAGTTAATAAAATAAAAACTCTATTCTCAAAATCAATTTTGGAAATAGAGTTTTTTTATTAGTCTATTATTTGATATTTCTTAAAACTATTGTATATTCCGTGTTCATCATGGGTATCAGTAATATCGTCTGCAATATCTTTAAGACCTTGTTTCGCATTTCCCATAGCTACTCCAATCTTTACATACTCTATCATTTCAGCATCATTCATTCCATCACCGTAAGCGTAAGTATTTTCTGTTGTCACATTTAAATGGTCTAACAAAATCTGAATTGCCGTTGCTTTATGAATTCCGGGAATTGATAATTCTCCACTATCTTTTCCAAAAACTGAAACTGTACAAGGAATTACATTAAACTCATGTTCAAACTCTTTTTTTATTACTTCAAATGGCAAATTTGATTCTAAAAATGAAATTTTATTAATATCATTTCTTATCATATCTTCATTTTCAATCATAGCATTTATAAATGGCATCATACCTTTTTCCAGTTCTTTTCTTGTTTCAGAATCCATTGTTTCGTCACCGAAAATAATATCCATTAAATGATTTTTCAGATTTTTACTAGCGAATAATCCGCCGTTAGATTCCAGATAAAAATCAACATTATTTTCATCAAAATATTCAACAACATGTCTTGTGGCTTCATTGCTGACAATTTCATGGAATAAAACTTTATCTCCCAATTCAATATATCCGCCTGCTGCTGCAATTATTCCATCAAAGCCAATTTCCATTATATCCTCATAAATCTCAGCTTTCGAACGACCAGTACAAAGAAAAACATAATGGCCATTTTTTCTAGCTTTTTTTACCGCTACTTTTGCACTTTCTGGAACTATACCATTTTCATTAACAAGGGTTCCGTCTACATCTAAAAATATAATTTTTTTATTCAATTTTTTACTCCTTTAATATAAATAAAGCTTTTTTATAGTATACATAAATTTAATAAATCCGTCTTTTATTTTCTAATATTTTTAAAAAAATTAAAGCCCTCAAGGGAAGAGGGCTAATTTATATAGTAAGAAAATACTCAGGGGCTTATTTTAATTCTCCACTTTCAATTTTTGCTATAACATCTGCAAATTGTGGAAGATGTCTTTTGTGTGCAACTAACATTTCATTTAATATAGTTCTAGCTACATTTCCAGAAGGTACTAAAGGATTTAATGTAAACGCTTGTAAAGCTGTTCCATAATTTCCAGTAACTGCTGCTTCTATTGTTACTTCTTCCATAGCTTTCATTACTTGAAGTATTCCTCTTTCAGCTGGTTTGAACGGTCCAAAACTAATTGGTTTTGGTCCAGAAGCTTTAACTATACTTGTTATTTCTACAGCACAATCATAAGGTAAATCACCAATTACTCCATTATTTCTTGTACTTACAGTCATTAGAGTTCCTTTATCATTATAAATCGAAGCTATAAGCTCGCATGCTGCATCTGAATAATGTTTTCCTCCTCTTTTTTCCAATTGAGGCGGTTTTATTGCTAAATTAGGGTCTTTATATAATTCAAACAGTTCTGCTTCTGTTTTCTTAACTTGTTCTGCTCTTGTTTCACCTTTAGCATATTCTTCTAATTGATGTTTCAACATATCATCAGTTAAATAGTAATATCTATGGTATCCGCATGGTAACATTTCAAGGTCTTCTACTTGTTCTTTAAAGAAAGGAAGTTGATGGATATTTTCCATATCTTTAGTAGTTCCTTCTTCATACATTTTTTCTATAATAGTTTTTGTAACTTCATTTCCAAATTTATCAAACACTCTATGCCAGTGATGATGATTTAATCCTGCATAATGGAAGAATAAATCTGATTGCTCTACTCCTAATAATTTTGATTCTGAAGAAGTATGTCCAATCGGTACATTACATAAACCTACAACTTTTTCAAAGTTTCCATATTTAAGAACAGCTTCTGTAACCATTCCAGCTGGATTAGTGAAGTTAACAAGCCAAGCATCAGGACAAAGTTCTTTCATGTCCTTAACTATATCTAATATTACTGGAACTGTTCTAAAAGCTTTGAACATTCCACCTGCTCCATTTGTTTCTTGTCCGATTACTCCGTGGCTTAGAGGAATTCTTTCATCTTTTATTCTTGCATCAAGTAATCCTACTCTAAATTGAGTAGAAACAAAATCTGCATCTTTTAAAGCTAATCTTCTATCTAATGTTAAGTGAACTTCCCAATCAAGTCCAGCTTTTTCAACCATTCTTTTTGCAAGAGCCCCAACAATTTCTAGTTTTTCCTTACCTTCTTCTATGTCTACTAACCAAATCTCTTTTATTGGTAACTCATCTTTTCTTTTTATGTAACCTTCAATTAACTCTGGAGTATAGCTTGACCCTCCACCAATTGTAACAATTTTAATCTTATCTTTTTTAACTCTAACCACGTAAATAACCTCCTTCTAATCTTTTTAAAATAGTTTTAATAAGTTATGATAAAACTATATCAAAAAATATCATTACTGTCAACTGTAAATTTATTTTTTTTATAAAAAATAGGCTATGTTTCAATTTGACTGTGGGGTTTATTAAAAAATTCAAGAATACTGATATACCTTAGTTGTATAATACTAATGAGAGGTGATAAAAATGAGGCCTATCATTAATGAAATTATCAACACAATACCAACTATGAGCCATGAAGAAAGAACTACTATAATTGAAAATCTAAAATCCATCGATAGTTATGACAAAATTATTGATATTATTGAAAATCATATTGAATCTACTAATAAATGTCCTTACTGT
>JAGNSM010000168.1 GCA_017988045.1 Fusobacteriaceae bacterium | reverse complement strand
TATAGATCTTATATCCCCCCTTTTAAGACTATATGATAAATTTTTGTCCAGGCCATGTGTCTGGACTTTCTTAATTTTTGACAAATTTTGTTATGTTGAAAAAATAGACAGTATTTGGTATAATAAACTTTTGGGAGGGGACAATGTTTATATTAATTTTATTATCTTTAATTATACTTTATTTTAGAAATAAAGGGATTCCAGCAATTCTTTATCATCAAATAAATTCTTATTCAAATGTAGATGAAATACTATTTGAAGAACACATAAAATATTTGAGTGAAAAGGGATACAAGGGAATAACATCAACAGAATATATTAATAAAACTTTTGATAAGTATGAAAAAAATATTATGATAACGTTTGATGATGGTTATTATGACAATTACGCTAAAGCTTTTCCAATTTTGAAAAAGTATAATATGAAAGCTACTATTTTTTTGAATAGTTTTTATATAAAAAACGAAATAAGAGAAAATCATACTGAAATTAAAGGAAGTAGGTTAGCAAATAAAGAAGCTATAATGGGTTACAATGAAACAGGCAATGGGACGACATGGCAGTATATGACTTGGGAAGAGATTAAAGAGATGCATGAATCGGGACTTGTGGATTTTCAAGCACACAGTCATAAGCATAGCCCTATATTTTCTGAAATAAATTTAAAGGGTATTCACGAAAAATCAACAGAGGATTCATCTGATATTTATCTTTATGGTAGAGAAACTAGATTTGGAGATCCAATTTTTACTAAAAGGGGAGAATGCTCCACAAAAGGTTATATAATTGAGAAAGAATTTTTTGATAAGTTTAACAAATTCTATAAAGAAAATAATGGCGTTGAAAATTTTAGTGCTATAGCCCAAGATTTTATTAATTCGAAAATTGGGACTTTGATAAGACAAGAATCAGAAGAGGATGCTAGAGAAAGAATTTTTAGAGAAGGATTAGAAAATAAAAATCAAATAGAAGAAAAATTAGGAAATACAGTAGAGATATTTTGCTGGCCGTGGGGTCACAAAAGTGACTTTGGGGTAGAAGCTTTAGAAAAAGCAGGTTATAGCAGTTTTGTTACAACAAAAAAAGGAACAAATAGCATTTGGGGAAATAATAGTAAAATAAGAAGAGTGGAGCTTAGAGAGTTTACTTTAAAGAAATTTATATTAAATATAAAAATCAATAGAAATCTAATTTTGGGAAGACTATACGAACTAGTATCATAGGAGGATAAGTGGGATTATCTGTAGGAATAATTACGTTTAATGAAGAAAAAAGACTGGAAAGAACCTTAGAATCTGTAAAAAGCTTTGCTGATGAGGTAATAATAGTTGACAGTGGAAGTACAGATAAAACACATGAAATTGCACAAAAATTTAGTGCTAATTTTTTTGTTGAAAGTTGGAAAGGGTATGGACTTCAAAAAAACTCAGTAATAGATAAGTGTAAAGAAGATTGGATACTGCTTATAGATGCAGATGAAGTAATAAGTCCTGAATTAAAAAATAAAATTATAGAAATTGTAAATCAAAGTAAAGATGATGTTTATGAAGTTAATTTTACCTCTGTATGCTTTGGGAAAAAAATTAAACACGGTGGATGGAGCGGAAGTTATCGTATAAGACTTTTTAAGAATGGAATAGGAAAGTATAATGATAATGTAGTTCATGAAGCCTTTATAACTGAAGGAAAAATAGCTAAATTGCAGGAAGAAATTTTTCATTATTCTTATGAAGATTTAGCTGATTATCTTAGTAAGTTCAATAGATATACATCAGAAGGTGCAAGAGAATATTTTAAAAGAGGAAAAAAATCAAATATTTTTTGGTTAGTAATAAATCCTATTTTTAAATTTATAAGAATGTATGTTTTTAGACTTGGCTTTCTTGATGGGATAGAGGGGTTGTTACTAGCAATATTAAGCTCAAATTATACAATGGTAAAATATTATAAGTTATTGGAAATGAACAGAAGGGATAAAAATGGAAATTAAAAATATAATAGTTTCTAGAACAGATAAAATAGGCGATTTAGTGCTATCTATACCTAGTTTTTTTATGGTAAAAAAAATGTATCCAAGTGCAAAACTTACTGTATTAGTTAGAAATTATAACTATGATGTTGTAAAATCCCTTTCTTATATTGATGAAGTTATAAAAATAGATGACTACTCTGAAAATGAGCTAGAAAAAATAGTAAAGCAAGTGGGGGCGGAAATATTTATAGCCTTGTATTCGGATAAATTTGTGGCAAAGTTAGCCAAAAAAAGTGGAGCTAAATGGAGAGTAGGACCATTTAGCAAACTTAGTTCTTTTTTCTCATATAATAGAGGTGTATGGCAAAAAAGATCTAAGTCAGTAAAAAATGAGGCTGAATATAATTTGGATTTAGTTAAAAGTATTAATTCACAGCTATATTTGGATAAATTTGAGCTAAACACAGAGATTGTTTATGACAAAGAAAATGGTAAAATAGTAGAAGATTGGCTAATAAAAAATGATATTAATAAATTTATATTGATTCATCCTTTTAGTGGAGGTTCTGCAAAAAATATAACAGATAGGCAGTATAGCGAATTAATTGAAAGAATTTTAATAGAAAAACCTGATTATTCTTTGGTAATTTCTTCTTCTTTGGGAGATAAAGAAAGAGCTGAGTTTATAAAAAAAGAGTCTGGGAATAAAAAGGTATTTACCTTTGTAAATGAAGGTTCTTTATTAAACTTAGCTGCTTTAATAGATAGATGTAGTCTTTTTATTGGAACATCAACAGGACCTACTCATATAGCAGGTGGATTAGGGAAAAAAATAATAGGAATCTATCCTATAAAGAAAACACAGTCTCCAACAAGATGGGGCGTTTATGGAAATAATAATATAAGCTATATACTTCCCGAAGGAGATAAAGAAGAAGACTATAGTACTAAAGCTTTTATTTCTTGGGGAAAAAAAGATATAGATAAAATTTTAAATATAATTAGGAGTTTATAATGAAAATAATACATTCGGTATTTACAATAGGTTGGGGTGGGCTTGAAAAATACCCGTTAACTTTAGAAGAACATTTGAGAAAAAGAGGGCATGAACTTATACTAATAACTATAAAAGGGACAAAACTTCATGAAGAAGCCTTAAAGAGGGGTATAAAAGTTTATACTATAGATAGATTTAAGAAATTGAGCTTTAGAATAACAAAAAAATTAAGAGAAGTTGCTATTAAAGAAAAAGTAGATATTGTTCATATGAATAGCAGTCGAGAATATTATAATTGGTATTTGGCAATAAAAGGATTGAAAAAAATTAAAATATTTCTAACTTTTCATATAGGGGTTCCAAGGCATAAAACAATTATTCATAAAATGTTGTATAAAAGATTAAACGGTGTTTTTGCTATAAGCACTATAGAAGCTGAAGAAATGAAGTATAAATTAAATGTTGATAATAATAAAATCTACATTATGCATAACGGAGTTGATTTGGAAAAGTTTAATAGAGATGTTGAATCAAATTTTAGAGAAGAAACGGGTATAAGTAATAGTGATATATTAATAACATCTATTGGTAATTTATCTAGACCAAAAGGGATTTTGGAATGGAAAGAAGTAGCAAAAAGATTGGTGAAAGAAATAGATAATATTACACTTGTTTGGGTTGGAGATGACAGTCACATACAGGAAAATTATTCATTGGAATCATTAAGAAATGAAATTAAATTAGAAGGATTTGAGGAAAAAATAAAATTATTGGGTTATAGAACAGATGTAGCTAAAATTCTTAAAAAATCTAATTTGTTTGTATTGCCATCGCATAATGAATCTTTTGGAATAGTTTATATAGAAGCAATGGCTATGGGACTTCCAGTGATAGGATGTAACGTTGGAGGAGTTCCAGATATTATAGAAGAAGGAACAGGATTTTTGTGTGAACCGAGAGATATAGAATCGCTGTATAATACAATAAAAAAAGCTTTGGGAGAAGATTTAAAACTTATAGGTAAAAATAATATTAAGTATGTAGAAAAATTTTCTATGGATAAGCATATTGATAAACTAATAAATGTATATGGGAGGAAGTAATTGGAAGGAAAAAGA